>JBEVEQ010000130.1:0-7952 GCA_040512715.1 Paenisporosarcina sp.
ATTTATTCAACGTTTTTTGAATAAATGGATTGATTCCAAAGTTAGCGGACCAACTCTATCATCTCGGAAGCAATCCCCTGCTTTTATTTGGGGTGAAGCACATAACGCACAAGGTGAAAAGGTTACTGTACGAATAAAAACAGCGAATGTGTACACCTTAACTATTTACGGTGCTTTAGAGGTGGCTTCACGATTACTACTGAACGAAAATACACCTGGTGGAAGCTTTACTCCTGCAACATTATTTGGACCTGAATTAATTGAAAATTTACCTGAATCAAGTACTTTTCAAGTTGAATAAATCAGACTATATTTTCAGTAATTTCTAATATCTTTCCTTTATGAACCCATATTTACTGTCTATTTATGAATAAAGTCACGACATGGAAACAATTAACGGATATTATCAATTTTTATAATAGGAATGTTCGTTAAAAAGATTTATAATTATACCTAATCATGATTCACATGATGCTATTCCGATTCTTATTATTTTTAATGTAAGATGACATAGAATGATTTATTTTCAGGAGGAAAAAAACATGTTAAAAGATGTATTCATGGCTTTATCTAAAAACCAGTTGCTAACGACTGCAGCAAAAAAATACGGTCTTAAATTAGGTGCACAAACTGTGGTTGCTGGAACAAATGTTGAGCAAACCATCAAAAGCATTCGTGAATTAAATGCACTAGGAATCAGCGCAACTGTTGATAATTTAGGTGAATTTGTTTTCGAAAGAGAAGAAGCAATTAAAGCTAAAAATAGCATCTTGGAAGTAATTGAAGCGATTCATGAAAATGATGTAGACGCTCATATTTCTTTAAAGCCGACACAACTAGGGTTAGATATCGATTATGATTTCTGTTATGAAAACTTAATAGAAATTGTAGCCGCTGCAAGTAAATATGACATGCATATTAATTTAGACATGGAAGACTACGGTCACCTTCAGCCATCTTTTGACTTGATGGATGCTTTATTAAAAGAATACAGCAATGTAGGAACAGTTATTCAAGCTTATTTCTACCGTGCTCAAGATGATATTGAGAATTACAAAGATTTACGATTACGTATCGTTAAAGGCGCTTATAAAGAGCCTGTCGAATATGCATACCAAACAACTCAAGAAATTGATGCCAATTATATTAAATTAATTGAGTACCATCTATTAAATGGTAAATTCACTTCCATCGCAACTCATGATCATAAAGTCATTAATCACGTGAAAAAGTTTGTTGAAGAAAATCAAATTCCAAAAGATAAATATGAATTCCAAATGTTATATGGCTTCCGTAAAGATATGCAAGTATCGTTAGCTAAAGAAGGCTATAACTTCTGTACGTATGTACCTTTCGGAGATGACTGGTATGGTTACTTCATGAGAAGATTAGCTGAGCGTCCTCAAAATCTTAACTTGGTATTCAAACAAGTATTTAACAAACGCACGAATACAGCTATCGGAATTTTTGCAGGTACATTAGCATTAAGTCGCTTGGCGACAAAAAAGAAAAAATAAATGATTACAGGTTGCTCTCATTTGAGGGCAACTTTTTTTTGACTAAAAACCACTTCGATGATGCATGTTTTCAATCAAAGGGTATACTATTAAAAATCTATATTTAGACATTCAAATTATGTACATAAAAAGGAGCGAACAATTCATGGGAATCCATCGATTTTTCACAAGTATGAACGATTTAGAACGTATTATTCGTTGTCCAGGTAAGTTCAAATTCGAAGAACATAATGTAGCAGCTCATAGCTGGAAAGTTTCACAATACGCCATGTTTTTTGCAACAATTGAAGAAAGAAATGGCGAAGAAATTGATTGGAAAGCTCTTTATGAAAAAACCATTAATCATGACTTTGCTGAAGTGTTTATTGGAGATATCAAAACACCAGTGAAGCATGCTTCCCCAGAACTTAAGCAAATGATTGCACATGTTGAAGAGAAAATGATGGAAAAATTTATTGTTCAAGAGATACCCGAAGAATTTCAAGCAATCTTTTTCGATCGGATGAAGGAAGGAAAAGATGCAACAATCGAAGGTAGAATTTTAGAATTTGCCGATAAGTTGGATCAGTTTTATGAATCCTTTGCCGAATTAAAACGCGGCAATACAGACCCAGAATTCGTCTTAATGTATCAAGAAGCTTTAACTAAATTATTGAACCTACCGTTACCAGCCAGTGTCGATTATTTCCGAAACGTAATGTTAGAAGACGTAAAGAGAGAAAAGACGGCACTTGATGTAAAAGCCTTCACACTAAAAGTGTTGAATAGCTAACACCACAATATACATTCCCCTTTTTTTGATCAATATTTATTTTAAGCAATACTTCTCACAAAATTGACCTGGGGAGTTGATTCTAATTAGGGTTATTTATAGTTTTCGATTAAATTAAAAGTTTTTTAAAATATCAATCTATCACTTATTCTGCCGATATATGCTTATGAAGCATATAGGAGGCCACATATTGAAAACACGTAAATTAAGTTCAACAATTATTTTTTTCTTAGGAATTGCGATTTTAGTTCTTCTTGTTTTATTCTTGACTTTTTTATATTTCACAACAAAGGCTACTGTAGAACAAACGATACGATCACAAGGTATTCAAACAGCTCAATTAATAGCAGAAGATATTGATAAATCGATGTACAAAGAATTTCTCTCTAATAAAAGTGAGTCTACTGATTACTGGTCAGTTAGGAATTTCCTAAATGATTACCGAGAGAAGACTGGTTCTATGTATGTTTACACTCTTGAAAAGACGGATTCAAAATTAGAAATAATGATTGATGGAATGCCAGAAGGTGACGAAATGGCCTCTTCTATTGGAACAGAAACGAGTTATGCAGATATCGGAGATGTATTAAATGGGCAGACAAATAGTACTTCAATAGTCGATGATCCAGACTATGGAAAATACTTGTCTGCATTTGCACCCATTATAGATGATACCGGTGAAGTAATAGGTGTTTTAGGTGTTGATATTGCAGCTACAAATGTCGGTGCAATTCAAAACGGTGTAATCAAATCAATCTTCCCTATTATTTCGATTATCCTATTAGCCTTAATGGCTGGAATACTCGTTATTATTAATTTTTATATTAAAAGAAAGTTAGCACCAATTTCGACATTAACTAACTCTGTCCAATTACTAGCTAGTGGAAAAATGAATGCCGCGGCAGATGAAGTTCGTCTCATTAAATCAACTGGTAATGATGAAGTTCATATGCTTACTCATCATTATTTACATGCTTTAGACCAATTGGATTATATATTAAAGCAAACAAAGGAATCCACTCTCTCTGTTTTATCTGAGGCGAAAAGATTAGATGAATTAATTGAAACAGTTAAACATGCAAACAATGGAATTACTACAAACATTTACTCCATTGCCAAAGGTAGCGAACATCAAAAGCATTCAAATGATGAAGCTGTTCAAGCTATGGAAGAAATGACGACTGGAATTCAACGTATTGCTGATTCTTCCACTTCGGTCGCTGAATCTTCAAATGAAATGATGCATTTAGTTCAAGAGAGCAATGACCAATCTAATTCCGTTATCATTCAAATCGAAGAAGTAGAGCGCTCTGTTATTTCCACAGAAAAATTAATCAACAAACTAGCTAGTGGATACTCAGCAATTGAAGAAACCATTCATGTAATATCTGATATTACCGATCAAACAAATTTATTAGCATTAAATGCATCGATTGAAGCTGCAAGAGCTGGTGAATTTGGAAAAGGTTTTGCTGTAGTAGCTAATGAAGTGAAAAAATTAGCGGAACAATCGAGAACCTCTGCAGCAACCGTCTCTGCTCATATATTAAGTTTTAAAAATGTAACAATTGAAGCGTTAGCAGAAATTGAAAAATCAGTTTTCCTCGTAAAAGCAGGTACGGAATCAGTTGAGGGCATAGGTCAATCCTTATCTAAAGTATTAACTTCTGTAATTCATGTAAATAATGAAATACAAGATGTATCAGCCGTAACAGAAGAACTTTCTGCAAGTTCTGAAGAATTAATGGCATCAACAGAAGTAATTAAAACTTTAGTTGATCAAGCAGTAATCTCAACAAAAGAAGTTGCGACATCGACTAACAAGCAAGTTGAATCTGTTCAAACACTTGAACAAACCATGGAAAACTTACGTAAAACTTCGATAGAACTCGAAAAATCAATTCAACAATTCAACTAGTTTTTCAGAATAAAAAGAGAGGTCAATTCCAATTGGAACTGACCCCTCTTCATTTTTTGTTATTTGTTTATTAAGCAAGTTTTAACTTTTGAAGTCGGCGATCTAAGATAAGATTCCCGAATGGAATAAACGCGACAATTACAGCCAGTACACTGTATATAAATGGCCATTTAATCACAAATGTCATATAAGCAATGAATAAACAGTAGGTAACAAATAAAAACCCATGAATAGCTCCTACTACACTTACTGCTTCAGGAAAACCAAAAAAATATTTTAATGGCATCGCAAGAAATACTAAAACTAATAGAGAACCTCCCTCTATTAATCCCATCACACGAAACTTTCTTAGTGGCTCTTTCATACTTATAACCCCCCGCTTCTACATCGTTTATTATAAATAGTTCGCAGAGAGGTGTACAGAAATGGAACCACTTCGAAGAGGAATTCATTCCTCATTCATTCAAGTTTCTGCCACATTTTCTTTTATACAGACTATTTATTTACTACAGGTATCCAAATCTCTGAATAGTAGTCTGCTTTCGACGCATCTTCAATTGAGTAGACTTCTAATTCAGCTGATCCACTTGGACGATAAGAACTAGAAGGGAACCATTCACTATAAATTTTTTCCCACATCGTTTGTATCGCTTCTGGCATAGGACCAACAACTTCAAAAATCGCATATGTGGCTGACGGAATTTCGAACTTCTCATATCTCTCTGGAATCACATTTCCTTCTATTGCAGCAGCAATCCAGTATTCCATCGTATTTGTTGAGGAATCCAATATGCGACAAACTCCCAACATCCCTTTAACTGCACCGGTATTCATTGCGACCAATTCGTCATTTACTCCATTCTGATGAACTTCTTGCCACATTTTCGGAATCTCTCTTGTATTTTCTTGATTTTCAAATGAGAAGGTTCTTTTAACACCAGCGATTTGAAACGCTTTTCTTTCTTCAATTCGTACCTTCATTGGAAAAGCTCCTTTTAATTGTACTGAGATGACCAAGCGATTATAAGTTATAAAACCTGTCTTGGAAGAGCGAGCATTTGAAGGTGACATTCCATGTTGCCGCTTGAATGCCTTTGCAAAAGCCTCGGGAGTCTCATATCCATATTTCATTGCGACATCAATCACTCGAACGTTCGTTAATGCAAGCTCCTGTGCAGCCAGAGTCAATCTCCGTTGCCGCACATATTCCATCACACTCATATCTGTCAGAACCATAAAAATTCTTTGGAAATGAAAGACGGAGACATTCGCTGCCAACGCAGCATCTTCTACATTAACTTCCAACTCTAAATGATTCTCCAAATAATCGATTGAGTTCTGAAGTGCGTCTATCCAATTCATTTGATCACCTCGTAAATCAACTTTAACTTTTAATAGATTTAACATCCTGTCATTTCCTGCTTTCATATGACAGATGGAACGATTAAGGGATGCAGGTATTTATGCTAAGTTGTATACTTTTGTAAACGAATGGATATACGGAGGACCTTAGATGATTATTCATGGACATGTAGTAAAGGGCAAAGAGGTTGATAACGAAACACGTTGCCATCATTACCATTTAGAAATAGACCGAATTGCCATTAAGTTTTATTGTTGCCATACATACTATCCTTGTTACTCTTGTCACGAAGAATATGGTTGTGACTTATCAAAAGTTTGGCCGTTAAACGAATTTGACCAAAAGGCCATATTATGTGGATCGTGTGGACATGAGTTGACGATTCATGATTATTTAACTTGCAATTCTACTTGTCCTACTTGCAAAAGCGCATTTAACCCTGGGTGTAATTTACACAAACACCTCTATTTTGACGTGTGATAAAAATTATCAAGATGTTGGGTATAAATCTTGTAAAAAAGTAATGGATTGTTTAATAAGTTCTTTTAAAACCTGCACATCGATATCTTCCACTTTATTGACATAGACACACGCTTTTCCAGAAGTATGCTTCCCAAAATCCTTTAATAACTCATCACGTTTCGTATCACCTGTGGCAAAATACAAACTAATCTTTGCCTTCCTTGGAGAGAATCCCACAAGTGGAGCATCACCTTCGTGCCCTGTTGCATATTTGTAATGGTAACTTCCAAAACCAATAATCGATGGCCCCCACATTTTTGCTTCATACCCTGATGTTTCAGTGAAGATATCTAATAACTTGTAGGCATCTTCACGTTTTTTAGGATTCTCAACCGCTTCAATAAATTCAATAACACTGTTATTTGTTTCCTTTGTTTTTGTTTCATACATGGAAAATACAGCTCCTTTTTATTGATGTAATTTTCATATGTTTCATCTATTTATTTGACAATACCCATATCTTTAAGGGGCCAGAATATTACATTTGTGTCACCAATAATCTCTTTAATTGAAACCAATCCAATTTCGCGACTATCAAGACTTTCTCTTCGATTATCTCCCATAACAAATACATACCCTTCAGGAATCACGGACTTTCGAGTATATTCTTCAAGCGTAAAATCTTCTGTTAATGTACCCGAAGGTAATTGAGCTTTGTATGAATCTAAATAGGGCTCTTCTTGTATCTCGCCATTTATATATAATTGGTCATTTTTATATGCCACATGATCTCCAGGCACACCTATTACACGTTTTACATAATCCTTGTCTTCTGAGGCATGGAATACGACGATATCTTGACGTTTAAGTTCTCCAAACTGGTAACCAATTTTATTTACAACCATACGCTCACCATTTTCTAAAGTAGGCATCATGGATTCTCCGTCTACCACTATCGGAGTAAATAAAAAATAACGAATGATAAATGCTAATCCAAAAGCAATTAACAAAGCTTTAGCCCATTCCCAAACCTCGTTTTTCTCTTTTTTTGTTTGCTCCATTTACACGAACCCCTTCTTTATTCCCCAGTTTTAATTCTCTATTTTAATAAGAATACCAAATAGCCTTTCGTTCGTATCTAATAATTCAGATATTTTCTGAAATTATTTTCTAAACTTGTCCACTTTTCTCCACTTCTTAGCTATGTATGTTATGAAAGGAGGTGGTAAACATGGCAAACATCGAATTTAAGCAAGCAATCATTCGATTGACGTTTGAAGCAGGTATGACACAAGATGGCAAGGTTATCAGAAAATCGAAATCATATCGCAACGTGAATGAGGAGTCGACAGCAGATCAGTTACTAGATGTCACTACTATTTTAGCTGGATTCTCATCTCGTCCATTATTAGCTGCTGAAAAGATTGAAACAGGAAACATCCAAAACTAATTTGAAAGGGGAAATGACCAATGGCAAAAGTATTAGAAATGCTGTTTAATACAGCTCAAGGTAAAAAGTTTACCATCTCGGTGGACGAACCTCGTGCAGACCTTACTGGTGCGGAAGTAGTAGGTGGTATGCAAGGCGTACTAGCAAGCAATGTCTTTTACGCAGACGGTGCGAACTTAGTCTCTGCTGATCAGGCACGTATTGTTGAACGTAATGTAACTGAATTATAATCAATAAAAAACGGCTGCCACAATCTCTTTGTGTGCAGCCTTTTTTACAACTCATCATTAAGAACCGGAGGAGAACAAAATGAACGAATGGCTCACTGTTATCCAAGAAGTTGGGTTTCCGATTTTCGTGTCATTCTATTTGATGCACCGTGTCGAGACGAAACTTCAAATGATCCACGAAGCCTTAATTTCATTAAAGACCACATAATCACAAAGACCTTTCCCAAATCGGAAAGGTCC
>JBEVEQ010000135.1:0-5728 GCA_040512715.1 Paenisporosarcina sp.
CTTTATTAGACTTCTATTACTTAACGAGGTTTCATTTTATGGAAAATAATACGTTTGATTTGTGATATCCGAATTAATTCGACGTGTTGTGAAAAAGGTTAATTTTGTATATTCTAAATATAACAAATATAATAAAAATCTTGTGAATTTATTAGAAATTATTCATGAGATGCTTTTACTATTAACGAAACAACATCATATGTTAGGAAGACTTAAACACTTAGTTAGGGGGATGTTTGTGTTTTGGTTACCGATATTTTTGATCATTATTTTTGGAACAATTATGGCTATTGCAGGGAAAAAAGGATTGCCGGGTATTAGTTTTATCGTGGTTCTAATTCATACATTACTTGTTAGAATTGTTTTTTGGGAGCACTCTCTTTTGTTTATGATTCTATTCTTTACTATCCAATTGTGGGTCATGTTCTTCGCAACCTATTTTCAACGCGACCGTTGGAGAAAAATCGAGAAGATTGGTAATAATTAAAATAAAAAGCATTCATTAAATAGCGATGAATGCTTTTTCCTTGTTCATTTTCAGTAAATGGTTTTGCCTATAAATAGGTTCAAAAAGATTAACTTATTGTTAGTATACTTACGAACTTTTATTGTTTAATTTTAATAGAATGGCAATTAACAATCCAATTATTACGATACTGTTTATTTGCGTGATTAACACTGGTGAAGATCCAAATAGGAAAAATAGCAAAATAGAATAAACAATTAACGCTAATACAACATATACTTCCCATTTACCTTCTCTCAAAAAAACACCTCGTTCATAATTATCAATTTCACACTATTTTTTGGTGTATACCTTTTTAGCAACATAGAAAGTGAAAAAAGTAGTTAGTAGTGAAAGTATCAAAACGAGTGCATATCCAAACAAACTAATGATTACACAGTCAAAAGCTCACCCCATTAAGAACATTTCTTGTAAAATTCACTATAGCTTTGAACTTTTAATAATAATCGTAGTAGGTAGCGCTTTTGCCTTTTCTATTGAATACCATCTATTTGCATGCCTTTTAAGGTCTTCTTCAGAACAGTGGACATCTTCTATAACCTTTTCAATTTTGAATCCGTTATCGACTAGTGTATTTATATACGTACTCAACTTAAACTGCTGCATAATCGCTGGATGATTCCATGCCTCATGATCATATGATCCTTCTTCATGATAAGATTTATTAACAATTAGGGTGCCATCCATATTGCTTATGCGGCTATAGAGTGGATGCTCCCAACTAAAAACAAAGGTGCCACCTTTTTTCAGATATTTATAAACGTTCCCTACGGTTGTTTTCAAATCAGTCGTCCATCCAATTGCGTAAATAGAATACACGATGTCAAAATAGTTTTCGGGAACACCTGGATTTAGCTCCATTGGGGATTCAAACAAATGTAACGGTACTCTGCAATTTTCTAACACTGTTTTTGCAGTATCTATTTGTTTTTTTGAAAGGTCTATTCCCCATAATTCAGAAGCATTTCTTTCGTTCATGTATTGTAATGAATGCCCGCTCCCACATCCAATATCTAAAACTTTGAGATTAGTGATATCGCCTAATAAATTCAATTCATTTTCACTTGGTGCCAAGGGACCATATTCTGGCAAAGGATTTCTTCCAAAAAATTGTTCCGCTACAACATCCCAACTTTTCTTATTCAAATTTAGTGTACTTCTATTCATCTCTATTACCCCCATCATTTAAAAAACATAAAGAATATCATTGTTTATTAGTATGTATTTGAGCGATATGCAGCTGACATGTTCCCCAATACCACCTTTTCCAACATAAACCGATAACATGTTTAATGAGTAATCTTGAAATATGTTGTCTTATCCTTAATCCATAGTCCTTCCCATAATAATCGTATTGTAATAATTTCCGTCTGATAAAAATTTATCTTTTTTTAATATACCTTCTACTTCAAAACCATATTTTTGATAAAGTTTTATCGCTGAATTATTAGTTTCAAGTACACTTAAAGTAATTTTCTTGATTTCATTTGAGTCTGCCCAATTTATCGATTCTTTTAATAGATTTTTTCCGATGCCATATCCCCAAAATTCTTTTAAGACACAGACTCCAAATTCTACTTTATGTGAAGTTCTTTTTAATTGGTTTCCTTCACATCTTGAAAAACCTACAATTTCACCATTTGCTTCTGTAACTAAAAATAGGTTCCTTTTACTTTCCGTATCATTTTTAATGATTTGTTTAAAGCCTGCTTCATCTATGTATGCTTCGCCTTTTTCTCTGTCCATATTTTCTGTTTCTCCATCTATCTGCAATCGAACCTCAGACAAACTTTTCGCATCTTTCTGTGTTGCAGACCTTACAATATATCGCAAGTTATGACTTTGAATTTCTTTTGAAACAACTAACATCACAATCCCCTTCCCAGTAATCTTCATTCACAACTTAATAAATCCTATATAGTTTTGTTCAGCTTTAATTCAAAATTAGGTTTCGTTACATATTCCATATAATTCAAGTTCCCATCAAATCTAAATAAGCTTGATAGCGAGTACGGATTGCTGGTGCTGTGATTAAATCAAGGACTTTCTTTTTCTACGCTACATTTTGAATGATTGCTTTTTCTTTCCCTCTAAGCATTCATACTTTTAAGAAATGACTATTACAGTAACTAATTATGTACTTCGAAAACTCAATAGCTTCATTCACTCGCTCTTGATCAGAGGTGAATTGTTTGTTGATAACACTATTGCGAATGTTGATAGCTTCCTTAATGATCTTATGCCATGGAGTTGGGACGTGCTTTAAGCCATACTCCCCGGCACCAAGTTTTGAAATGATGTCGTGTTCCTTCAAAGTATAATATTGGCGTAGCAATCCGAGGATTGACCACTCTATTTCATTATCTATGTCTTCAGTTGAGAGTATCATTTGCTCACTTATTGCATTCTCTATACTAAGTGTTCTCTGTGCCCAGTAGGAGTTCATATTATTTACAACATATGAAATTAAATCTTCAGTACGTGTTTCAAATGTGAACGAAGTTCTATCCGGTCCTATAATGCGAATACCTTTTGTTTTCAACAGCCACCATGTGATTGGACTTATGTATGATTCAAATCGTATTTCCCCGCTATTATAGACAGGATAGATGTTTTCATCACTAGTCAGTTTCCCTAGGTCATCCCAAACAATGTAAACTCCATCCATTTCAATATCTTTGTACTTCTCAGCTATCCTACTATGTATTCCAAATAAAGCCTCAGCATCTTCTTCTAATAAACGCCGACTCGTAACTGAAACGAAATCTATGTCACTGAAACCTTCAACATAAGCATCCAACACAATCGAGCCCTGTAGATATACTCCTTCAAGGAGGTTTGGAAAACGTTCATTTACTAAGGAAATGTAATCTTTTAATATGACTTGTACATTATGTGGTATTTGCTGCATATAGTTCTCCCCCTACTTACAATTGAATGGCTTTGATATCATCCCATCCATACACAATCTCATTTTGTTTATCTCCTGCAATTTCAACCTCGATGATTTCGATTTGTCTTGCTCCAAGAGCCTCATAAAATTGAAAAGAACTATTCTTCTCCAATACTAATACCAACATTGATTTTATTCCTAAGTTTAAAAGCTCATCAATAACTGGTTTTACGAGCATTCTTCCTAACCCTTGCCCTTGATATTCTTTTAAGATATAGATGGCGTATAATTCTCCATTAATACCATCGTAATTTCCACTTCTTTCTTTACCGCCCGTAGAAAAGCCAACAACATCCCCTTCAGCGTTTTCAGCTACATAAACGTTCATATTAGACATATTGGTTTTCCAAACTTTCTCTCGGCTTTCATAAGACAAATTATTCAAGAAATCTTCTGAAATGATATTCTCATAGGTAGTTTTCCAACTATCAACATGAACCTTAGCTATTCCTTTGATATCTGCTAAATTGGCATTTCTAATTCGCATCATTCAAACACCTTTCTTCCCTATAAGAATGCATTCTCCATGAAAGACCGTCTGTTGTATTTAATGAACTTATCATTGCTAACTTCTAGATTTATACTCTTCTTTTATTAAGCCAAATATATTGTGATCTACGTATTTGTCATATAGCCATTCAGCACTCTTAATACAACCTTCTTTTTGAAAACCAAGTCGTTCTGGAATAGCTAAGCTCCTATGATTTCCAGTAGCTACTCGAATTTCAATTCTATTTAACATCAACTCATTAAAACAGTACTCAATTACTGCTGCACAAGCATTAGTTATTAGACCTTTCCCTTGAAAGTCTTCCCCAAGCCAGTAACCTATTGAAGTAGATTTATTCGTCCAATTCACTCCATGTAACCCAATAACTCCTGCTAGTTCACCTTTATACCATATCCCAGATTGGAAACCATTATTCTGGCAAAATTGCTTCAGTGTACTTTCTATGAAATCCTTTGAATCTTTCGGTGACCGAGTAAAATCCACCCAAAATAACCAATCGCGAAGAGAGTTTCTTGATTGGTTTGTTAAATTATAAAGTGCATCTGCATGTCTTACTTCTAATAATCGTAAATCAGTCTCATTATCAATCTGTAGTTTAAACACTATTAATTCTCCATTCTTAATAAAATTGTAGATAGGTTATTTGAATTCTAATTGTTGAAAGATAAATTCCAAAACAACATTTCTATTGTAAAAAGTGATGTCATTACTCCTTGATTTCATAAATTAAGGTATCAAATAATTTTTCGTCGACATAAAGTAAAACAGCCCATTCACCTTCCTCTGGGATTTTAACAGATGATGGCGAATGAGAATCTGCACCATTATTAGGACCGCTTAGTATTAATGACCATGAATCTCCATGTAAGAGAGGATAGACTTTTTGGGTTTCTTTATGAAATCCCACTATCGTTAATTCATTAGACGGTACACCCCAAAGATGCCACATCCACTTTTGTCTTTCTAAGCTCGGCATATCGGCACCGATAACACCGGATTTATTTTCATTTCCGATGACACCATATTCTCCAAATTCGACTGCTTTCTTTTTCCAATCGATGTTCTTAAAATCACTTTCTTGAACAAAGTCAGGTATCGTATCAGGTAGTTTTAATTCTTGATCTGAGCAGCCTGTGACGATTAGTAAATGCGTAAGCAACATAAATAACATGATTCTTCCTCTCAAAGTATCATCCTCCTGAATAGTTTTGATAAAAGAATATCTCCACTCTAAGTAGTTAGTTCAACAAATTACCTATTATCACGATAATGATGGATACGGCAAAAAAGCCAAAAACAAAATACCCAAAATATCGTAAGAGTTTAGGTAATTTATTCATTTCTATTTTAGTAGGGACACTACCTTCAATATTTTTCATATGTTCCATTGCATCGTTCATTGGCTTTTTATCAGACATTTCTTTCCCCCCTACTTCACATTTATTAGATTGCCATGTACATCAAAATATTTATAATCAAAACTGTAACCGTCACCATTTGTTTTAGGAATATTAATCCACGAATCGTCATCAATAATTTCTTTGCTATGTAATCTTTATTCACTTTAATCCACGTTCGATTGAATTCCGATTATTTATCGAATTTAATTATCTTTTATGTGTTCCTTCTTCTTTATTATTCTTTGAACCATTCATAAATCCCTTGTTTTCCCAACTTTTGATTCTACTTAGTTATTCAAAAAAAACCTATTATAGTAATAGGTTCTAACAGATTGTAG
>JBEVEQ010000141.1:0-12076 GCA_040512715.1 Paenisporosarcina sp.
GATGCAGGCTGAAAACTCGCATCGTGTTGCTCCTGCGTTTACTCGTCACAAAATGATGAGCTTGGAAACTTCGTAACGCTTTGAGTCGCGTCCAATAAGCCTCCTAGTAGCTGAAACTAGACATAGCTTATCCTATACTTTTGAAAAGTCTTATTTTTTATTTCTTTACTAATTAGAAATTGGGAAAGGAATTATACCTTATGAAACTAGGCGCACGAATCGTTAAAACTGGTGTGGCTATTGTGTTTGCTTTATTTTTGGCTGACTTGATAAATTTACCAGCACCAATATTTGCTGGAATTGCGGCTATTTTTGCGATACAACCCTCAATCTACCGTTCCTATTTGACGATTATCGAACAAATTCAGTCGAATTTTATCGGAGCTGGTATTGCTGTCATTTTTTCCTTGATATTTGGTCATCATTACGTGGCTGTTGGTTTGGCATGTGTTATAACAATAGCTATCATGTTAAAGCTTAAGCTTGAAAAATCCATTTCCCTTGCACTAGTGACCATAATTGCGATTATGGAAGTACAAACGGACGATTTCTTAACATTTGCACTCATTCGATTTGGGACAATAGTTGTCGGTGTTTTAGCAGCATTTGTCGTGAACTTATTGTTCATGCCGCCAAAATACGAAACCAAATTATTCAATTCCATCCACACTACTCAGGATGAATTAATCCGTTGGACACGTTTAGCCGTTCGACAAGCATCTGAACATACTTCAACAAAACAAACATTGGAAAAGCTTCGTGAGAGACTGATTAAAGTCGATCAATTTTATTTATTTTATCAAGAAGAACGTAGCTATTTCCGTCGAGAAAAACGTGCGAAAGCTCGAAAGCTAGTAGTATACAGACAAATGATTTCGGTTTCCAACAAAAGCTGGGATGTCTTGAAAAGGTTGAATCTACATGAAAATGAATTGACTAGCATGCCGGAGCAATTTAGAATGATGATTCAAGAACGATTAGATTTTTTATTAACCTATCATGAACAGCTACATTTGAAATATACTGGTAAACTTAAATCTGATCATTCGCTTGGCCAAGGTAGAAAAACCATCTTGCCACGACATGAAGTCATGGAGATTTTTGCAAGAGAGATTGCCAATTCAAGTAATGAAGAAAACTTTTCATCCTATCATTTACTGCATGTTCTATCTTCAATACTAGATTACGAGGAGCAATTAGAGCATTTAGATACGCTCATCGTTTCACATCAAAACTACCATGGTGACGAAATAAACGTAACATTAGAAGAAGAATTTTGAGCACAAAAAGAAGCCACCCAACTGGATGGCTTCTTTTTAGTTTTTCATTCGAGGATCAAGTGCATCACGCATACCATCACCCATTAAGTTAAAGCCTAAAACGGTTAACATAATCGCAAATCCAGGGAAGAACATCGTCCATGGAGCATTAATGAAATTGACACGAGCATCTGCTAACATTTTACCCCACTCTGGTGTCGGAGCCTGTGCTCCTAATCCTAGGAATCCAAGTGCAGCAGCTTCAATAATAGCTGTTGCAATCGCTAAAGTTCCTTGAACAATAACGGGTGCCATGGAGTTCGGTAAAATATGCGAAAACAGAATACGAGCATCTCTCATACCAATAGCTTTTGCCGAAGTAATATATTCTTCTTCTTTAATACTTAATACTTTAGAACGGATTAATCGGCCGAAGTTTGGAACATTAATAATTGCAATCGCAATCAATGCATTTTGCAAAGAAGGTCCTAAAACCGATACAACTGCGATTGCTAATAAAATACTTGGGAACGCAAGCATGATATCAAATATACGAGAAATAATCATGTCGATCCATTTCCCATAATAACCAGCAATAATGCCTAAAATACTACCAACAATAACCGAACCAACCACCGAGAAAAAACCAACCCATAATGAGATTCGTGCACCAAGAACAACACGAGAAAAAATATCTCGTCCGAAGTCATCCGTACCGAACCAATATTTTGATGAAGGAGCTTGTAAACGGTCGCCAAGCAATTGATCATTTATTCCTTGTGGAGCAACTAACGGTCCAATCAAAGCCAAAATGACAAAGAAGATGACAATCCCTGCGCCTACAATAGCGACTTTACTTTTTTTGAAACTTCGCCATGCTTCACGCCACGGACCTGCCACTTTATCTGCTTGTGGTGCTACTTGTTGTGTGTTTGGGGCTTGATTGGCCATGTCGAGATGCCTCCTTCTTAATCATATTTAATACGTGGATCTATCATGCTATAAAGAATATCAATGAGTAAATTAATCATTACGAATATGAAAGCAACAACTAAAATACCAGATTGAATTACTGGATAGTCACGGAAATTAATAGCTTCATAGATGTAACGACCGATTCCAGGCCATGCAAAGATGGATTCAGTTAAAATGGCTCCACCTAATAATAGTCCCATTTGAAGCCCGATAATTGTTAGAACTGGAATAATCGCATTTTTCAATGCATGTTTGTATACAACCCAGAACATTTTTTGTCCTTTGGCACGAGCTGTGCGGACATAATCAGAACGCATAACTTCTAGCATACTTGACCGTGTCATCCGTGCAATGATGGCCATAGGAATTGTAGCAAGTGCTAGGCCAGGCATTATTAAATGCTTTAATACAACACTTAGTTGATCAAATCGGCCTTGTAAAATGGTATCCAATACATATAAATTCGTAATGGAATCTACTGGACTCCTAACTTCTTCTCGACCGGAAGTCGGAAGAATACCAAGTTCGATACCGAATACGTATTGCATCATTAAACCAAGCCAGAAAATAGGCATCGATACACCAACCAAAGCAAAGATCATAGCTGTGTAGTCAAACCAAGAATTTTGGAACCAGGCGGAGATAATACCTGCATTTACACCGATAACAACAGCAATAACTATTGCAAATAAAGATAATTCAAATGTTGCTGCTAAATATGGCCAAATTTCTTCTTGTACTGGCGTTGATGTTCTTAACGATTCTCCTAAGTTACCTTTCAATAGGTCCCCTAGGTAATCGAAATATTGGACATACCATGGATTATCCAATCCGAGCTTTGCTCGTAATGCTTCGATCGCATCTTTCGTCGCTTGTTGCCCTAAAATTACTTGAGCTGGATCCCCAGGGATCGCACGAATAATCATGAAAACGACAAATGTCATGCCCAACAAAACTGGGATTAATTGTAATAGTCTTCTACCGATATAGTGAAGCATTGTCTTCACCTCTCCATCTGATGCATTATGTTTTATGTTATGTATGAATAAAAATGGGAAGAAATCACGAAGACTTCTCCCCATTAATCAGGTGATTATTTGAAGTCTACTTCGCTTAACTTATCAGATCCAGTTGGATGTGGTAAGAAGTTTACCAAATCAGCTTTACCAGCAAGAAGTGGTGTAGAGTGAGCAAGTGGAACCCAAGGAGCATCCGCAAAGATGATTTCTTGAGCTTGAGCATATAGCTCATTACGCTTGTCTTCATCAACTTCAGATTGAGCTTCAATTAGGATGTCATGTAATTGGTCATTACTATAGTAAGTGTAGTTATTGCTTCCGATATTGTCTTGATCAAGTAATACATATAGGAAGTTATCTGCATCACCATTGTCACCTGTCCAACCTAACATGAATGCATCAGCTTCTCCGTTACGAGCTTTTTCAAGGTAAGTAGCCCATTCGAATGAAACGATTTCTGCATTGATGCCAACTTCAGAAAGATTTTTTTGAATAACTTCAGCTACTTTTTGACCATCTGGCATATATGGACGTGGTACAGGCATAGCCCATAGTTCCATATCAAAACCATCAGGAAGACCAGCTGCAGCTAATAATTCTTTTGCTTTAGCAGGATCATAATCATAACCAGCGATATCATCATTGTAACCACTGATAACTGGAGGCATTGGGTTTTTAGCTACTTCAGCACGGCCTTCGAAGAAAGCGTCAACAATAGCTTGTTTGTCAATTGCATGGTTAATCGCTTGACGTACTTCTACTTTATCAAACGGTGGGCGTGTAGTTGTTAAACCTAAGTAACCAACGTTCATAGATGGACGTTCAAATAATTGCAAGTCAGCATTTCCTTCGACACTAGCACCATCAGCAGGGTTTACACCGTCTGCTAAGTCGATTTCACCAGCATTTAATGCATTTAAACGAGCAGAGTTATCAGGTATCGCACGGAACACAACGCGATCAAGTTTTGGAAGATCTTCTACCCAATAATCTTCGTTCTTTTCAATAGTGATTGAATCATTACGTTTCCATTCAACAAACTTAAATGGACCAGTCCCTACTGGGTTGTCACCAAATTTTTCTCCTGATTTTTCAACTGCATCGGGACTAGCAATACCGAACGGGCTCATTGCTAAGTTTTTCAAGAATGGTGCTTGTGGACGTTTTAATTTGAATACAACGGTGTAATCTCCATCTGCTGTAACAGATTCAATTACGTGACCTTCATCACCTTTGTATCCACCAAACATTGAAGAATAGTAATAGAATTGTTCACCAGAACCATTAGCCCAGCGATCGAAGTTTGCAACAACTGCTTCAGCATTGAAGTCGGTACCGTCGTGGAACTTAACGCCTTCTTCTAATTGGAATGTATACGTTAAACCATCTTCAGATGCTTCCCACTCTTTTGCAAGACCTGGATTGATTGTAGTATCTTCAGCACCAAAGTTTACAAGTGTTTCAAAAAGATTTTGAGTAACTTTAAAAGATTCTCCATCAGTTACAGCAGCAGGATCTAGAGATACTGAATCTCCTCCGCGACCAAATACTAAAATTTTCGGATCTGACTTGTCTCCGCTATCTCCTTTATCTCCACTGTCGCCATCTGATGAATCAGATGAACATGCAGCAAGGATCGTCGAGAGGACTAACATAACTAACAAAGCAAGTAACCAAGATTTATTCTTTCTCAAATTGACCCCTCCAAAATATATATTTATCATTGCTGCACGGGTTCACCATAAAGATGACATGCAACAGAATGACCTGGTTCAACTTCTTGAAGCTTTGGAACCACTTGCGTGCATACGTCCATTTTAAATGGACAACGCGTGTGGAATGTACACCCTGATGGTGGATTAGAAGGGCTCGGTATATCTCCCTTAATTAACAACTGTTCTCTTTGAAAATTAGGATCTGGAACTGGAACAGCAGACAATAACGCCTGTGTATAAGGGTGAAGAGGCTTTTCATACAGCATCTCACTTTCAGCTAACTCGACCATTTTGCCGAGATACATAACCCCAACTCGATCACTTATGTGACGAACCACTCCTAAATCATGGGCAATAAAGATATAAGTTAATTTCAACTCTTTTTGTAAATCCTGCATTAAATTCAGGACTTGGGCTTGTATAGATACATCTAATGCAGATACTGGTTCATCCGCAATGATAAGCTTTGGATTTGTCATAAGCGCTCTAGCAATACCGATTCGTTGACGTTGACCTCCACTGAATTGATGTGGATATCGTTTGGCATGATAACTACTTAAGCCAACGATTTCAAGAAATTCATGTACTTTCTTTTTACGAGACTTTGAATCTCCTAATCCATGAACAATGAGTGGTTCTTCTAATATTTTCTCAATCGTATGTCGAGGATTTAAAGAAGCGTAGGGATCTTGAAACACCATTTGAATTTCGCGGCGTGCTTTACGCATCTCGTCATTCGAAATGCTTGTCAGCTCTTTACCATTAAAGATAACTTTTCCTTCAGAAGGTTCTAACAGACGCATGAGCATTCTTCCAGTTGTAGACTTACCACAACCTGATTCTCCTACAATCCCTAAAGTTTCACCTTCGTTTACATAAAAGGATACGTCGTCCACTGCTTTAACATGACCAGTTACACGACTTAGAACTCCTTTTCGTATCGGAAAATATTTTTTAAGTCCTTCAACTCTCAATAAGGGTTCTGTCATTTGACGCTACCTCCTGATCTTCGTATAAGAAGCATCTCGTTTTATGAACAGGAGAAGTTTGATACAAGTCAGGGTCTTCTTTCAAACACCTGTCAAAGGCAAATTCACATCTCGCTGCGAATCGGCATCCCGTTTTAATCGTCCCTGGTTTTGGAACATTTCCAGGAATGGAATATAGTCGTTGTTTCTTATAACGCATATCTGGAACCGATTGTAGTAATCCTTTTGTATATGGATGCTGAGGGTCTTTGAAAATCACTTGAACAGGTCCTTCTTCTACGATTCTTCCTGCGTACATGACGATGACACGTTCACACGTTTCTGCGACAACACCTAAATCATGTGTAATTAACAATACAGCTGTATTTAGACGTTCATTTAAATCCTTCATTAGTTTTAATATTTGAGCTTGTATCGTTACATCTAGTGCAGTGGTTGGTTCATCTGCAATCAACACTTTAGGATCACACACTAGCGCCATGGCAATCATGACCCTTTGTCTCATACCACCTGATAACTGATGTGGGTATTCTTTTAATAATTCTTCAGCTCTTGGAAGACCGACTAAAGTCAACATTTCTGTCGCACGTTGTTTGGCTTGCTTTTTTGACCAATCTGTTTTATGAATCAATATTGCTTCCATTAACTGGTTTCCGATAGTAAAGAGTGGGTTTAATGATGTCATTGGTTCTTGGAAAATCATTGCAACATCATTGCCTCTAATTTTCCGCATCTCGCGATCACTAATTTTAGATAAATCACGATCATTAAACAAAATTTCTCCGCCTGTAATCTTCCCTGGCGGACTTGGTACAAGGCCCATAATTGAAAGGGATGTTACACTTTTCCCACAGCCTGATTCACCGACAATACCAAGAACTTCACCTTCGTGAACACTGAAATCAATGTTGTCTACCGCAGGTATTACACCGTCATCTGTGAAAAAGGATGTCTGCAAACCTTTTACTCGAAGTATCGCTTTACGCTCACTCATGATGCCCCTCCTCTTACACAGCTTTTTAGATTTTCAGAAAATTTGATATGTTCTTTATTATACAAACTAGAATAATAATTGCAATAGTTTTTTATTTTCTGTGAATAATATTTACCATAAAAAAAGACCTACCATTTTGGTAGGTCAAAAGATTTTATTAACTGTCTAATTGTTGTACTTGGAATAAGTTAAAATATATCCCTTTTGACTGCATCAATTCCTCGTGTGTTCCTTGCTCTTTTAATTCACCATGATCAATGACAAAAATCTGATTCGCATGAGTAATTGTGGACAAACGATGCGCGACAACGATGGTTGTTCGATTATGTGCTAATCGCTCCAACGAATCTTGTATCATGGATTCACTCTCTAAATCTAATGCTGAAGTTGCCTCATCCAATACGAGTATAGGAGGGTTCTTCAAGAATACCCGGGCAATTGCTACACGCTGCTTTTGACCTCCAGAAAGTTTGACTCCACGCTCGCCAACCTTCGTATCATATCCTTGTGGAAGGGCCAAAATAAATTCATGAGCATTAGCTGCTTTTGCCGCTTCAATTACTTCATCATCCGAAGCATTTGGATTCCCCATTAGGATATTCGACTTAACAGAATCACTAAATAATATGCTATCTTGCAATACTATTCCAATCTGTTCACGAAGAGATTCTATTTTCACATCTTTGATGTCCGTACCATCAATTTTTACCGATCCCTCTGTCGAATCATAAAACCGAGGAATCATACTAATGATGGTCGACTTCCCGCCCCCACTCATCCCAACAAATGCAGCGGTCTCTCCTGGCTTGACCGTGAAGTTTAGGTTGTTTAACACCAATTCATTTTCGGTTTCGTATCTGAATGAGACACGTTCAAACCGCAGTTCACCTGCAATTTTCGGCAAATTCTGAGCATTTTCTCGATCAGTAATTTCATATTTTTCGTCCATTAATTCAAATACTCGATCCATCGAAGCGTAAGCTTGAGTCAAAGTGGTAGAAGAGTTTACTAAACGTCTTAATGGATTATAAAGTCGCTCAATATAGGCAATGAAAGCTACCATGGTCCCAACCGTTAAATTCATCATTATGACTTGGTATCCCGCATATGCAATAACTAATAGTGGGGCGACATCTGTAATTGTGTTAACAACTGCAAATGCTTTTGCGTTCCATTTTGTGTGATCAACTGCTTTATTTAAAAATTCTCCGTTAGTTTCGTCGAAAATCGCTTGCTCATGCTTCTCAAGAGCAAAACTTTTAATAACACTCATTCCTTGAACTCGCTCATGCAAATAACTTTGAACGCTTGCTAATGCTTGAGAACGTTTTCCAGTTAAATCTCTCAAACGGCCAAAGAAGTATTTAACACTAAATGCATAGAACGGGAAAGCTAATAACGTAACCAAAGTTAACGGCACATCCATTGTTAACATAATTCCAATAGCAATAAGAATGGTTGCTAAATCTAACCAGAGGTTCATCAAGGCAATCATAACAAAGTTTTTGGTTTGTTCTACGTCATTTATGACTCGTGAAATTACTTCACCTGCACGTGTATTTGAATAATAGCGCATACTTAATTTTTGCAAATGACCATAAAGCTCTTTACGTATATCGTATAAGATTTTATTACTAACTAATTGAGCATAATATTGTCGATAATACTCGATTGGAGGTCGAACGACAAAAAATACTAATGCCGTTCCACCCAACCAGTAAAAGAGCTGGCTAATTTTTTCATCATTAGTTAATGCATCATTAATAATGATGTCGTCAATAACGATTTTTATTAATATCGGTATAAATAACGGAATTGCAAATTTTACCAACCCGATCAATATCGTGAATAATATTTGCCATCTATATGGCTTTACAAATTTCATATATCTTTTTGTACTACTCACATAATCACCTTTTCAATCGTTTTCATGAGAAATGAAAAACCTGTTGATAATCAACAGGTATCATTTACTCGTTTATTCTCAAATGTTTATGGAATTGATATCGGCTTGTCCAGGCATTAATAAAATCCGGTGCAAATGGACCTTTTCTTTGTTTAATCCAACCGATTAACTTCTCAACATTTCGTTCCAATATCCAATCAATTTCATCTGGATAATTCATAAGTTTTTTATGTTCTTCAAACTCATCTTCATCCAATATTGTATAAGACATGTCAGGGAAAACTTTCACATCTAAATCATAATCAATATATTTAAGAGATTGGTTGTCATAAACAAATGGAGAGCTGATGTTGCAGTAATAATAAACTCCATCTTCGCGCAACATACAAATAATGTTAAACCAATGCTCTGCATGAAAATAGCATATGGATGGTTCACGCGTTAACCATGTTCGACCGTCTGACTCTGTTACGAGAGTCTTTTCGTTCGCGCCAATGACAATATTTTTTGTCCCTTTTAGGACCATCGTTTCTTGCCAGACGCGGTGGATTCGGCCGTTATGCTTGTAGCTGTGTATTTGAATCGTTTCTCCTTCTGCCGGTATTGGCATATTTAAGACCACCTTTTCGTCATAGCACAATTATATACAGTTTGTTGTTATTTACCCATTATAACAATCCAATGTACAAAACCATAGCAAAAAAAATCAGCGAAGGCTAATGCCCTCGCTGACCGGTGGTTTCCAATCCATTATTGATTGTTATTTTTGTTATTTGCTGCTCCGTTTGCTTTCTTTTGAGCAGACTGTTGGTTTTGTCGTTTTACTTCTTGTACATTTGTTTCAGAACCAAATTCTACACGACCGAAGTTTCCTGGAGTCGTTGAAGAAGCATTTTGCTTGTTCATTTCAGATTGTTGGTTTTGTTTACTAACGTTATAAGCATTAGTTTGTTTGTTGCCAGTGTTTCTGTTTGCCATGGATTTTTCACCTCCGTGCTCATTAAGATGTGCACGATGGGAAATAATATTCTTGATAATTTTATTTTTTCTTACATGACGATCGAACGTCCACCATCCACAATAATCGTTTGCCCACGAATCATATCAGAGTCATCTGAAATAAGGAACATCGCGGTCTTTACCATGTCTTCAATTTCAACCATACGACCAGCAGGTGTATTTTTTCGAGCATCATCGAGTAATTCTTCTCGATTTGGGAAATGTTTTAATGCATCAGTATCCAAAGCTCCACCAGAAACCGTATTCACAGCAATCCCTTTTTGAGCTAGTTCTACTGCTAAGTATCGAGTAATCGATTCAATTGCCGCTTTTGAAACCCCAACAGTTGTGTAATTTTCGAGGTAGCGGATCGAACCAAGAGAACTAATACCAACAATTTTTCCGCCATTATCCATTAATTTGGCCGCTTCTTGTGCTCCAAAAAGCATGGCTTTCGCATTAATATTCATTGTCCAGTCCCAATGTGATTCTTCAAGCTCCATTACAGGACGAAGAACACCTGAAGCAGCGTTACTTACAAATACATCTAAACGACCAAATTCTTCTCGGATGGTTTCGAACATAGCTTTTAGCTTTTCGATATCTCCAACATTAGCTCGAACAAGAAGAGCTTTCTGTCCAAGAGCTTCAATTTCCTTCACCGTGTCGAGTGCTGCCGTTTTACTTCGCGCATAATTCACCACAATATCATATCCGTTTTTTGCTAACTCAATTGCTAACGCTTTTCCTAAACCTCTACTGCTTCCAGTTACAAGTGCTACTTTATTTGCTGCCATTTTCAAAACCCCTTTCTTGAAAAGCCTGCCAAATTTTTAACATTGGAACGGGCATCGGAACCGATCTCACTTCATCTATAGATAACCATTTACTGGATGAAGGAATCCCCGAATCCACAATTGCTTGTCCAGAAATACTATTCATATTCCATGTTAAATGAGAAAAGACATGTTTGAAAGGTCCTAATTCATTTTCTTTTGTTAAATAAACACCGTATCTTTCCTGCATTAATGGAATGGTTTCATCTTCCATGTTATTCTTTTCGATCATAGGGAACTGCCATAAGTTTGCCAGTAAACCACTCGAAGGTCTTTTCTCGAGTAGAAAATCTTTCTTTTCATTTTGAACAATAAACACGTCATACTGGTGAGATTTCGTCTTTTTATTTTTTGTTTTAATTGGTAGATTGTGTTGTTCTCCTGCATAGAATGCAGCACAGTTTTCACGCACAGGACAGAGTAAACATTTTGGAGCGGTTGGTGTACAAATTGTAGCACCAAGCTCCATCAGACCTTGATTAAAAGAAGAAGGATCGATTGGATCGATTAATTCTTTTACAGCTTCTTCAAAAACTTTTCTAGTTTTAGGTTTGGCGATGTCTTCTTTGATTAATAACACACGAGACAAAACTCTCATCACGTTCCCATCCACTGCATGTTCTGGTTTCTGATAGGCAATACTTAGTATAGCACCAGCAGTGTAAGGACCTATTCCTTTTAATGAGGAAATTTCTTCGCGAGTTTGTGGAACAACACTATCATATTTTTCTAGCACTTCTTGCACACCAGCTTGTAAATTTCGTACACGGGAATAGTAACCGAGACCTTCCCATTGCTTTAATAATTTTTCTTCTTCTGCAGATGCTAAATCTTTAATAGTAGGAAAAGCTTCGATAAATCGTTGGTAGTAAGGAATTACTGTATCTACTCGAGTTTGTTGCAACATGATTTCTGATACCCAGATTTTATAAGGGTCATTCGTTCGTCTCCAGGGTAAATCCCTTTTTTCAGCTAAGTACCACTCTATGAGAGATCGACGAAATGTTTTCTTTAATGTTTGATTCAAAAAAACACCTACATTCCATGGATTAAGGACAATAAGTTAAGGGTATATAAAAACGAGTCAATTGTATGACTGTTTCTCGTTGTTATCTTATCAAACTTGAATCATAATAAACAAAAATAATCTTTATTCATATAATCAAAAAGCTTGAAAATCTACATAAGGAGTTGAATATAGATGGATACTGGCACACATATAGTCATGGGAATTGCTCTAGGTGGACTAGCAATGATTGACCCGGAAGTTGCAAATCATTCAGTGACAGCGACTGCTGTTATTGCCGGTACCATTATTGGTTCCCAAGCGCCAGATATTGATACGATTCTTAAGTTAAGAAATAATGCCGTGTATATAAGACAT
>JBEVEQ010000184.1:0-4643 GCA_040512715.1 Paenisporosarcina sp.
GATTGAATTGCATGACGAAGCATATAAGTTTATTAGGCGCTACAGGATCAATTGGATTACAAACGCTTGATATAATAAAAGAACACCCGGGAGAATTTAATCTAATTGCCTTTTCAGTCGGTCGTAACTTGGACAAAGCACGAGAAATACTTCATGACTTCAAGCCTTCACTTGTGTCTGTGCAACAAGAATCCGATCGTCATCAACTTCAACAAGAATTTCCTTCGATTGAATTTACTTATGGCCAAAAGGGGTTAGTTGAAGTAGCTACCCACCCAGATGCAAGTGTATTGGTGAATGCAGTTTTAGGAAGTGTTGGTCTAGAATCAACATTAGCAGCCATAAAACAACAGAAGACCATAGCTTTAGCCAATAAAGAAACGCTCGTCACAGCAGGACATCTAGTCATGGCGGCTGCAGAAAAATATAAGTCAGCTATATTACCCGTGGATAGTGAGCACTCCGCTCTTTTTCAATCAATGAATGGGGAAAAACGTGATCAGATTAGCAAGTTGATTTTGACAGCGTCTGGCGGGAGCTTCCGTGATAATACGAGAGATGATTTAGCGGATGTTACCATTAAAGATGCATTAAATCATCCGAATTGGTCGATGGGGGCCAAAATTACCATTGATTCCGCAACGATGATGAACAAAGGGTTAGAAGTAATCGAAGCTCATGTGTTATTTGATATCCCTTACGATGATATTGAAGTGGTGTTACATAGGGAAAGTATTATTCATTCAATGGTGGAATTCCAGGATACTAGTATAATTGCACAGTTAGGTACGCCTGATATGCGTGTACCTATTCAATATGCTTTGTCGTATCCTAATCGTTTGCCTAGAACGAATGCGAAACGGTTAAACTTAGTCGAAATCGGTAAACTTCATTTTGAAGAAATGAACATGAAACGATTTCGTGCTCTTCAATTAGCCTATGATGCAGGACGAGCAGGTGGAACGATGACCACGGTATTAAATGCTGCAAATGAAGCGGCAGTGGCTCTCTTCCTGGAAGAGCGTATATCATTTTTAGAAATCGAAGAGCTAATTGAAAAAATCATGAATGATCATCAAGTTGTTTCTAAACCTGATTTGGAGACAATCCTTCACGTAGACGCTGAAACAAGAAAAGCCATTGGAAACATGGTAAAATAATTAAAGATTAGATTGAACTGAAAAGCTGGATGAAGGTGGGATACCATGGAATCAACCATTGCGTTTATATTAATATTTGGATCACTTGTGTTCTTTCACGAATTAGGACATTTTATTTTCGCGAAGAGAGCAGGGATTATGGTAAGAGAATTTGCCATAGGTTTCGGACCGAAAATTTTAGGATTTACAAGAGGAGAAACCCTATATACAATCCGCTTATTACCATTAGGTGGATACGTTCGAATGGCTGGAGAAGATATGGACTCGGTGGAATTACAACCTGGTTTTCGTGTCGGTCTACTTTTTAACAGAAAAGAAGAAATCACTAAAATTGTATTAAACCAAAATAAACTTTTACCAGACATGCTTTTTTTAGAAGTGGAACGTTCTGATTTAGAGAAAGGTTTATGGATTGAAGGCTATGACGAGGAAGAACGTTTAGTGCGATATTCAGTTTCACGTAATGCATTGATTTCTGAAAATGGTAAAGACACACTAATTGCTCCTTACGATCGTCAATTCGGATCGAAATCAATTGGAAAGAGAGCAATGGCTATCTTTGCAGGTCCGTTGTTTAATTTCATCTTAGCCTTTTTTATTTTCTTAGTTATTGGATTGCTTCAAGGAGTACCAACATGGGAGCCAGTGATTTCTGGAGTTGTAAAAGATGGACCAGCAGTTGAAGCGGGCATTCAAGAAGGAGATTTAATTACAAAGATTAACGGACAACCAATAGATGATTGGCATCATTTAGCTGGTAGAATTCAAGAAAGTGCCGGCAAAGAGTTATCATTTGAATATGTCCGTGATGGAGAAACAATTCAATCGAACATTACGCCAAAAACGATTGAAGAAAAAGGAAAATCATTTGGACAAATTGGCGTTTTATATGAAAGTCCAAAAGAAAAAAATCCCCTAAAAGCTGTTGCTTACGGAGCTGAACAAACATACACATGGATTCTTAAAATCTTTGAACTGCTAGGTATGCTAGTTACAGGTCAGTTTACAATTGATGCGTTGTCTGGACCAGTAGGCATTTACAAAGCTACTGAGGAAGTCGCGCAATACGGTGTATTTAATTTGATGAATTGGGCAGCAATTTTAAGTATCAATTTAGGAATTATGAATTTACTCCCACTACCTGCTTTAGATGGTGGTCGCTTACTTTTCTTCTTATTCGAAGCAATTCGAGGAAAACCTATCGATCGTCAAAAAGAAGGCATGGTACATTTCGTTGGAATCATGTTACTGATGGTCTTAATGGTTGTTGTAACATGGAATGATATTCAACGCTTTTTCTTTTGATTCACTGATTAAATACTTGATTTTTTATTTATAAAGCACTGTTAAACTAAACTGTTGATTTTCGTTACAGACGACGCTTTCCGCGAGCAGTCTGTGAGCCTCCTCGCTCGCTAAGCTCGCTGTGAGGTCTTACCTAGACATGTTTATCCCGCTGGAGTCGCCGCCTTTCACTACAATCACCAAATTGAACAGGAATATGTAACATAGTTACTATTAAGTGATATGGAGCAAAACAGCGAAGACTCCTGAAGGAAAGCGAGACAGTCGAGACCCCGCAGGAGCGAAGCGACGAGGAGACTTGGCGCTCGCCCTAGGAAAACGTAGCTGTTTTACGGCATATCAACAGCATTATTTAACATAGCCATTAAAAAAAGGAATCTACTGTATTTCTCATGTGATATCAAAATTTCCTGAAGAGGTTAAATAATTCACTAAAATACGTATTCGTTTGAGGAGCTTATTTATTTATGAAACAGAGTCAAACTTTTATACCAACTCTACGTGAAACGCCAGCTGATGCAGATGTAAAGTCGCATCAAATGTTATTAAGATCAGGTTTTATTCGTCAAAACACAAGTGGAATTTATTCGTTCTTGCCACTTGGTAAAAGAGTTCTTCAAAAAGTAGAACAAATCGTTCGTGAAGAAATGGATGCAATTAATAGCGTTGAAGTACTTATGCCTGCAATGCAGCAAGCTGAGTTATGGCAAGAAACGGGTCGTTGGTATTCATATGGACCAGAGCTTATGCGTCTAAAAGACAGACATAACCGTGAATTTGCACTAGGTGCAACACACGAAGAAGTCATTACTTCATTATTACGCGATGAAATAAAATCTTATAAAAAGTTACCTTTAACTCTTTATCAAATTCAATCTAAATTCAGAGATGAAAAACGTCCTCGATTTGGCTTATTACGTGGACGTGAATTCCTTATGAAAGATGCGTATTCATTCCACGCAACACGTGAAAGTTTAGATCAAACGTATGATGATATGGTTCAAGCTTATTCAAGAATCTTTACACGACTAGGATTGAATTTCCGTGCAGTCATTGCAGATTCTGGTGCAATTGGCGGGAAAGATACACATGAATTTATGGTGCTTTCAGAAATAGGCGAAGATACGATTGCTTATTCTGACTCGTCTGATTTTGCAGCCAATATTGAAATGGCTGAAGTGAAAATGACTTATGACGTGTCTAATGAAGAGTTACTTAAGATGGAAAAAGTGAACACCCCAGATCAAAAAACAATTGAACAAATTTCTACTTTCTTAAACGTCGATGCACAACGTTGTATTAAAACATTAGTCTTTAAAGCAGATGAGGATTTCGTTATTGTTTTAGCTCGTGGTGATCATGAAATTAATGATATTAAAGTGAAAAATGCCTTACAAGCAAAAACGATTGAATTAGCAAGTGAAGAAGAAACGAAGCAATTCATGCAAAGTGAAGTTGGATCACTTGGTCCTGTGAAACTTCCAATAGGTGTAAAAGTTCTAGCAGATCACGCAGTTGCTTCTATTCGAAATGGTGTTTGTGGAGCAAATGAAGCTTCAGTTCATTTGATTAATGTGAATCCAGAAAGAGATTTCGCTGTAGACCAATATGAAGATTTACGATTCATTATGGAAGGAGATCCTTCTCCAGACGGCAAAGGAACGATTGTATTTGCTAAGGGAATTGAAGTTGGGCATGTATTTAAATTAGGAACGACTTATTCAGAACCTATGAATGGTACATTCTTAGATGAAAACGGCCGGACGCAACCATATATTATGGGTTGCTATGGAATCGGTGTTTCTCGGGTTATGGCAGCAGTAGCTGAACAGTACCAAGATGAAAAAGGATTTACTTGGCCAGCGGCTGTATCTCCTTACGATGTTCACTTAGTTCCTGTTAATACAAAGGATGAAACGCAAGTGTCATTAGCGGATGATTTATACAAACTTCTAAAATCTTATCGATATGATGTGTTATATGACGACCGTGCTGAACGTGCAGGTGTTAAGTTCGCAGATGCGGATTTAATAGGGCTTCCAATTAGAATTACAGTTGGGAAAAAAGCGGCAGAAGGAATTGTCGAAGTGAAAATTCGCCAAACTGGTGAATCGTTTGAGTGGAGTAGAGAAGAAATATTAGACCATCTACAAAAATTTTTCCGTACATTCACTCAGT
>JBEVEQ010000189.1:0-6247 GCA_040512715.1 Paenisporosarcina sp.
AGATATCGTGCCATCTGTTGAAGAAATTTCAGTTATGTGTCCCCCGGAAAGAGCATCATTTTCTTTCCAATCAACACCGACTAATTGATTATTACTTGACCACTTTAAGAAAGGTTGAGTAGACGAAATTAAACTCATTGCTTGTGTTTTACTCGAATAGGTAAACGTATCGAATGTCCAATCTTCATAAAAAGCAGTAACAATCATCTGATCGACATTTAATGGATGCCATTCAAATACGACTTCAGATGATTCGATAGAAAACTCATCTACTTTAGTACCTTCAAGTTCATAAATGCCAATTGTTGCTTGAATAGAGTTATCAGACATTATCAGAGCAAAATGTGTCTTTGATGGATGAATTTTCACATCTATAATGGGCATGTCTACTGTGATAACATGCGTTTTTTTATGGCGTTTCAAATCGTACGTATACACATGAGAACCTTCTTTATTGATCTCAACAAACATTATTTGAGTTTCAGATACCCAACCAATAACTCGGTCAAACTCTTCACTTTTTGCGAGGTATACAGTTGGAGGCACATTTGCCTTATCAACGCTATTCGTAATGATTGGACTTTTTATCGGTGGTGGATCTATAGATACATTTGTCCTAGATATATTCTCATTACATCCAGATAATACGAGAAGTGAAATTACAACAATTAACAAGTTTTTCATACAGACCACCCCCTTCTCCTAAAGTAGTACGTTTAACTTCTATTTATGTTTCACCTAAACGTGTTGTTAAAGAGAATAAATGTTTCAGACTATTATAGACAATAAAAAACCGTTTGAGATAAGCGTATTTATGCTTACCTCAGACGGTAAAAATGATTTATTTAGATTGATTGGCTTCATCAATTAATAAGTTACCAGTTTTTTCATCATAAAATCTGAGTAAATCACCATTGATAATTTGATCTGAGTAACCTAATTCTTCTGCTGCACGCTCCGTATAAGGGGCACAAGATGCGGCATCAGTCTCTAAGCCAGTTTCTTTCTCATAACATGTATTTCCAGCGTAAACAAAGTCTTTTGTGACAAATCGACCATCTCTAAATACAACAAATTCTTCGTGATCTTTAGAGAACACATCCGCACCAAGTTGCATATCTTTGCTTGTTTCAATACCTAGTAAATGCAATATCGTTGGACGAATATCAATTTGTCCAGCAACTTCATCTACTACTTTCCCTTTATTAGAACCTGGTACATGAATGAAGAAAGGAACACGTTGCAATTGTGCACTTTCAAAAGGTGTAATTTCTTTCCCTAAATATTGTGCCATTGCATCATTATGATTTTCAGAAATACCATAGTGATCTCCATACATAACAATGATTGAATTTTCGTAAAGACCTTTTTCTTTCAAGTCTGCGAATAGTTCTTTAACCGATTCATCCATATAACGAGCTGTTTGGAAATAACGATTTAACGTTCCTGAATTCGAATCGTATTCAGGTATAAATTGATCTGGCTCTTCTAAATGGAAAGGATAATGATTCGTTAAAGTAATTAATCTTGAGTAAAAAGGTTGAGGCATCTTGGTCATATGTTCGACAGATTGCTCAAAGAATGGGATGTCTTTTAAGCCCCAATTTACGGAATCCTCTTCTTCAACCTTATAGCTTTCTACATCATAAAACTTTTCAACTTTTAAAGCATTGTACATCATATCACGATTCCAGAAGCTCTTGTTATTTGCGTGCATAACATTCGTGAAATACCCATTGTTTCCGAGACTTTCAGCCATAGAGTTATACGTATTCCCACTATTAGTAAAGAATACCGCCCCTCCACCTAAAGGATATAATCCATTTTCAACAAGGAATTCAGAATCTGATGTTTTCCCTAACCCCGTTTGGTGATAAAAGTTTGGAAAATAAAAAGTATCTTTATCACTTGTTAACTGATTTAAGAAAGGCGTTACAACTTGCCCATTCATTTCTTCATTAACAACAAATGTTTGTAGCGATTCTAGGGAAACAACGATTAGGTTCTTTCCTTCTGCCATCCCAAAAACTTTATAATTTGGCTCAGCTTGATTTGAACGTACAAAGTTATTTACTTCTACCAGTTCACTACCATCCGCCAAAGCTCGTTGCGCGTGAGATTTGGATTGAATGTAGATATCATATAAATGGTAATTATACGTACCAATATTCTTGACTAATAGTTCACGATCGAAGCTACGAGTTAATAATTGTGGGCGTTCTGTTTCAGATAATCCTAAATTTAAGAATAAAACTGCCGCTGCTAAGACAAAATAAGCTCGTCTAATTGCAGGTTTAATAACACTAAATTCTTTTTCAACAACAATAAATTTCATTGCTACAAAAAGTAAAACAACGTCTGTAAAATAGAAAACATCAGTTATAAAAATACTCTCTGCGGCAGAAGCTCCTAAATCACCAAAGTTGCTCGTTTGAAATAAAACCGGCAATGTGATGAAATCGCTAAAGAAGCGATAGAATGCTACGTTTGCATATAAGATAACGGCTAAAATTGTGCTGGTAATTAGTAAATATCGATTTCTAGCTTTCACCGATTTAAAAAACAGTGAAACCCCATAAATAAATAATAAAAAACTAAGTGGATTTAAAAACAATATAAGTTGTTGCATAACATTTTCGATTTTCATATCAAAACTAATATGATAGACAACATATGTTTTAATCCAAGTAAGTACTATGGCAATAGCCAGAATCGAATGTTTTGGCCAATTAATGGTTTTCATTCAACATCCTCCTCTAATCTCCCACATCTTTAATTAAGATGATTAAGAGAACATTATTATATCTTAATACTTTTTTTACAATATCGCAACTTACAGTTAATAAGCACGAATTATAATATACAAATGTCTCAACATTTCACATACCCCTTATTAGACGGTTAAAACCTCAAAAAGTTTCATATCTTTATTATTAATTTTTAAAATCCCAATGAAATGTATTCATTTCAAAAAAAAATGATAACCCTTGAGATTATCAATTCTTCCTATATATATTGTTATTTCAGTTTTGAAGCTTCTTGTCTAAGTATGAGTATTGCCATTTGAAAATCCTTCACTTCCAATACACCAGAACTGTATAATTCTCGTACTTCGTCCTCCATTAGCATTACATCAGAAAGACGATCTTTCGTATATATATAGGTTCCATACTTTTTAAGTAATTGCATGACATCATATAAATTTTTCATAACTTTCCTCTCAATGCATGACTTTGCCATTTGTTCTTATCCGTCAAAATAATGTCTACTGGTATATCATGACTTTCTTTTGGAACGGACGGAACAACTTGTTCATCAAATGCTAATGAAATTGTTGGTCCTTTGTAATTTTGCAAGAAGCGATCATAATAACCGCCTCCAAATCCTATCCGGTATCCGAAATGATCAAAAACTACTCCAGGTACAATAAGATAAGATATGTCTTCCACATCTACGATATTCGTCAAATGTGGAATGGGTTCGTGTAATTTCATATATACAATTTCTAATTGATCAAATGAAGTAATTTCATGAAATATCATCTCTCTTGTTTTTGCATTACATTTTGGCACTACAACACGTTTTCCAAGCTTCCATAAAAGTTCAATCAATTGCCAAGTATCGACTTCTGGAAAAGAAGACAGAGTAATGCCTACAATCTTCGATTCGTTAAACAACTCTTCTTTTAACAAAGAATGAGATATTTTAGTTGAGCGACTTCGATATGTTTGTATGTCCATTTCACGTAATAAGGTGAATACTTCATTTCTTATCGTTATTTTATCCAATAAAAACCCTCCATGAAAAAAACCAAAACCTCGAAAGGTTTTGGTTAAATGTTATTATTTTGTTTCACGGTGAACAGTCATTTTCTTTTCACGTGAGCAATACTTTTTCATTTCAAGACGTTCCGGGTTGTTACGCTTGTTTTTCTTAGAAATGTAGTTGCGCTCGCCGCAATCTGTGCAAGCTAGTGTAATATTAACGCGCATCTTTATCCCTCCCATTTAATCAGGATTCAAGTTATCATTTTTGAGCATGATTTATACGACTAACCTATTATAGCATAGCTACTGAAAAAATCTAGTATGAATTTAAACAATTCATTCAAAACACCATGATTATGCTAAAATAAAACAAAGAAGCTAATTGAGGTGAATAGAGTGACACTAGAAATAACGATTATGGTAATAGGTATTGGATTAATTGTCCTTTCCTATATAATGAAAAGTCCTGTTAAACGCTTAGAAAAAGAAATACAAGATTTGTCGATTGATTACTATCAAGATGTTAATCAATTAAAAAGAAGAATAAGAGTTGTGGAAGAAGAATTAATGATTGATCCTAATTTAAGTATAAAATCGAGTAAACCACAAAAGAAACCTATACATGAAATTTTGGTTAATCAAGTACTGGCTCTTCATCAACAAGGTTATAATGATGAAGAAATTAGTAAACGTTCAGCCTTATCTATCGAACAAGTAAGATCAGTAATCGGAGGAAATCGTTGATGACATCAATAATACGAGGACTAGGCATTGGGTTATTTATTGCGGGTACTTTGTTCACATTGGCTTCTATGGCGACTACTCATTCTTCTGAACCTCTCGAAACTGCTCCAAAAGGTTATGAACTTGTTAAGTCAGATGAATTAAAGTTATTACAAGCCGAATTATCCACCGCTAAAGAACAACTAGCTCAAATACAGCTTGATTTAGAAGCTGTTTCTAAGGAAGAAGACACTTCTGCAGATACAAAAAAAGGAACAACTGATCAAAACAAATCAGTACTTATCGTTCGTCCAGGTATGAATTCACCTGAAATCAGCTCGTTACTAGAAAATGCGAAAATTATTAAAAATCGAAAAGACTTTGATCAATTTTTAACCGATAATCAATTGGCAGAGAGTATTCAAATAGGTACATATGAGCTTAATTCTTCGATGACCATAGAAGAAATAGCCGACATTATAACTAATTGATAAAAAACAGCTTATCCATCAAAAAGGATAAGCTGTTTTTTTAGTTATTTATATGGCTCTATTAAACGATGTTGTTCATAGGTTGGGTATCTACGACACTCCAGCGGAATAACGGGCAGGCAAGACCCAGCAACTCGACTAAGGAACGAAAGGTTAAGGACGTTTCAAAGCTACGATAGCCTCGAAACACGGAATTGTGTTGTAATGAAAATCAACAGTAACTAGTTATTCAAATCGTAGTGACGTCCTTTTACTAGGTAAAACAATTGCTCAGCTATATTCGTAGCATGATCTGCAGATCTTTCTAAATATCTGCATACAAATGATAATTGAGTGATTTGACTTAATTTTTCCGGATGTTCCGCTCCAACGCTTAACAGTTGTTGAATGGTCTCTCCATATAAGCTATCCACTTGATCATCTAAGGCAGCAATTTCTCGAGCTTGTTCAACATTTTCTTCAGTAAAAGCTATCATAACTTGCTCAAGCATCGCTATTGTTTTATCTCTCATTTGTTCAATATTATGAATAGGATAGACAAACTCCGTTTTTCCTATTCGGATTGTTTCTTTTGCAATATTAACAGCATAATCCCCTACTCGCTCCATATCGTGCGCAGCTTTTATCATAACAATCAATCGACGTAAATCAGTTGCTACAGGTTGTTGCTTAGCAAGCAACAAGATGACACGATCGTTAATTTCTTCTTCCATACGGTTAATGTACATGTCATTTTGAATAATTGATAAGGCGATATCAACATCTTGATTCAAAAGAGCTGTAATCGATTTATCTAATGTTGAAATGGAAAGCTTACTAAGCGAAATAAACTGTTCTTGAACACCACGAAGATCATTTTCAAACTTCTCTCTTACTACCATTATTCATTCTCCTCCTTTATCAACCAAATCGTCCCGAAATATAATCTTCTGTACGTTTGTCAGAAGGTGTAGAAAAAATGGTATCTGTTTGGTCGAACTCAATAACCTCGCCATTTAAGAAAAACGCAGTTTTATCAGAAATTCGTGCTGCTTGTTGCATATTATGTGTCACAATAATAATTGAATAGTTTTCTTTTAATTCTTGTACTAGTTCTTCAACTTTTAAAGTTGATATTGGATCTAAAGCAGAAGTAGGCTCATCCATTAAAATAACATCTGGTTCAATTGCAAGGGCACGTGCGATACAAATACGTTGTTGTTGTCCACCAGACAAACCGTATGCATTTTCGTTCAATCGATCTTTCACTTCATCCCAGATTGCCGC
>JBEVEQ010000209.1:0-4188 GCA_040512715.1 Paenisporosarcina sp.
TTTTAGCTTTATCTTGTCCGATTACGTATTCATCTAAAATAGACATAATTTCTTTTGGCTTAGGCACTTCTTTAAATTCTGTTTCCTCTTCAGTACCCAGCTCTTCCTCAACGATTTCTGTACATAACTCTATACATTCATCGCAAATATATACACCTGGTCCAGCGACCAATTTACGAACTTGTTCTTGGGATTTACCACAGAAGGAACACTTTAAATTCCCTTTTTCATCATTAAATTTGAACAAAATATTCACCCCTATTCAAGCAACAATCTTACAAGATTCTATAACGGGAATCAACTAATAAGATTGACGAAAACTTAATCAATTTGTTTTCATCGCTATTCCTTCTATTGTAACAATTATACTCACTTCTATGTATGTGCAAAACAAGGCACGGGCTAAATGTCCGCGCCTTGTTTCAGTATAACTTATGATTTTTTTAATTATGATTATGAAATTTTAGCGTTTTCAACTAAAAACTCAACTGTTTTTTGCATGCGTAAGTCATTTTCTAAAGCTTCAGTACCACCAAGAGCGGTTTGAATTTGATCTACCGGCATATTGAATTGCTCTGCCATTTTCTCTAATTCAGCATTAACTTCTGATTCAGAGATTTCGAAGTTTTCAGCAGCTGCGATAGCTTCTAATGTTAATGAAACACGAACACGTTTAGCTGCGTCTTCTTGCATTTGTGTGCGAAGAGCATTTTCGTCTTGACCAGAGAATTGGTAGTATAAATCTAAATTCATACCTTGAGATTGTAAACGTTGACCAAAGTCATTTAACATGCGATCTGTTTCTGAACTGATCATTGCTTCAGGAATATCGATTGTTGCGTTTTCAGCAGCTTTTTCAACTAACTGATCACGTAATGATGAATCAGCAGCTAATTTTTTGTCAGCAGCTGTTTTTTCTTTTAATTTCGTACGAAGTGCGTCAATTCCTTCAACTTCGCTGTCCATTTCTTTGGCAAAGTCATCGTTTAATTCAGGAAGTTCTTTTCCTTTTACTTCTTTCACAGTTACTTTGAAAGTAGCTTCTTTCCCTGCAAGTTCAGCTGCATGGTATTCTTCAGGGAAAGTTACAACAACATCTTTTTGTTCTCCTGATTTTAATCCGATTAACTGCTCTTCAAATCCAGGAATGAATGAACCAGAACCAATTTCAAGTGAGTGGTCTTCACCAGCTCCACCTTCAAATGTTTCGTCGCCTAAGAATCCTTCGAAATCGATAACAGCTGTATCACCATCAACGATTGCTTCGTCTTCTTTAATTACTAATTCTGCAAGACGAGATTGTTGCTCTTTTAATTGAGCTTCAATTTCTTCATCCGTAACTTCTGCTGATTCTTGAGTAACTTCAAGACCTTTGTATTCTCCTAGAGTAACTTCAGGCTTAACTGTTACTTTAGCAGTGAACACTAAGTTTTGACCTTTTTCCATTGTTTCAATATCAATTTCAGGACGATCAACAGGATCAATTCCCGCTTCATCAATAGCATTAGCGTATGCATCTGGTAGGATGAAATCTAAAGCATCTTGATATAAAGATTCAACTCCAAAGCGTTTTTCAAACATTTGACGTGGCATTTTCCCTTTACGGAAACCAGGTACATTAATTTCTTTAACAACCTTTTTAAAAGCTTTGTCTAAACCTTCGTTAACTTTTTCAGCAGGTACCTCAATTGTTAGAATACCTGTATTACCTTCTTGTTTTTCCCATTTTGCAGACATATATTCAACCTCCATCGTTTTATTCAGCGAATTTCATGCTTATCTATGATTTTGACAACCATTTTAGTATAGCACACCTGTGCACACTTTCAACTTATTTCACATCTCACGCAATTCAAAAAGGATATCTATTTTTAATATAAAATCGTAAAGCTTACCTTCTAAGGAAACATCCTCACCTAGCATACCACTAACATAATCAATATACATATTCCCAACTTCATCTGCATCATGTTCAAACCAATCAAACGGATAGGTTGCAAAAGAATGACGAAGAATTAAATCTTCAACCATTTCTAATTTAGAAGGATTTTGAACGAGATGCTCCTTCACAAGATTCAAAACATCGAGTACAACTTGCGTTTCTGCAGGTTCAGACAATTTACTTGGATTAATTGTGGCAGTACGACCAAATTTTTCTATCGTCATATCTCGATTCATTTTTGCATGCACCATTAGTAGCAAGGCAAAAGATTTTGTGATGGGAGATAATAAAGTATGTTCCACAATTGCCACTAATTCTTCTTCCACCTGAGTTAAATCTGATCCTTCTAACTCGACTAAATGCTGTTGCTGTTTGTCCTCTGAAAATCGACTAAAAGTATGTATTTCAAATATGGTTGCATCTATTTGATGTGTTTTTGGTAAATCAGAAAGGTATTCATTATTTTTTTGTTTTGAGAGTTTAGTGCCAAGCTCAAGCAATTGCTCGAATTTCTCAAGTTTATCAATCGGAATGGATGCTTCTTCAATTACTGCTGATAAGATTTGTTCCATTTCATCGAATTCACGCAGTTCCATCAAAATCGTTACATACAATTCAATTGTTTCAAAATAATAAGTTGGTCCAATTTTTAGCAATTCTTCACAAATGACTTTGGCTTCTTCAAATTCTCTTGTTTCATATAAAGAGTATGCTAAGACACCTAAGGTCTGCTCATCTGCATCACGGTATGTTAAAGCTTGCTTTATGGATTCTACCGCTAAGTCATAATTAAAATCTTCAGCATGCTTAAGCCCATCAGAAACTAATCGGTCCACCATACCAGGAAAGACGATTACATTTTGATGTTTTTGAAGTTTTTTGTGCTTTTTACGCAATGTAATGACCGCCTTTCTCTTGTGTTTATAGTAGCACAAATCAAGAAAAGCATACGCATATTAACTAGGTAATATCATAATCTTTATGCTTTTCACTTACTACATCAATTTCCCTTTTAAGTTTACTGTTTGTTCATTAAACCACCAATATTCCTATACTGTACCTTTAGTTTTCGTAGAATAATAGGGGGGGTTTCTACTTGCAAAATTTTCTCTTGTGTCATGCTTACTCCATGAGCCTCAATTATTATGACAATTGAATGTTGTTATTCTGTGACATCTATTTAAGGTTGCCACTCGATTCTTTCATTGATTCAATTCCAATATTAATTATATTAATCATACACTGTTGAATTTGATTTTAGTCGTATTTTATTGTTAATGAATATGAAAACCAAAATAGTTTATTTGGTTCATATTTGCATACGTACTTAAATTATCTTGAAAACTTCCGCGAATATTTTATGACTTTAAAAGGTTAAACAAAATCTGCTAAAAGTTAATTAAGTTGGGCAATGTTGAACTGGCTAAAATTAACCAATATTCGAAACAAAGCAAAGAGCCTACTGAGTGATTCCAGTGGCTCCTCTTTTATACCCTTATTCAATCATTACCGCACTATATGTTCCTACTGTCTAACAAAATCTTACTATACGTTTATATCCTCATCGTCGTTATCATGTTCCACTCCTTTTATCGAAACAACACCCATAATTACTACCATAATAAAAAATACAATCACCCATTCCGAGAATCCAAAATTAATAAACATTTAATTACCTCTTTTTTTATAATTAACATAGCAAATCTCCAAGGTAACTTGTTGTCGATTTACATTTCTTACTAAAAAAATATTTCGACTTTTTCAGACAAACTGCAATCCATAAAAGTGTTTTAATTAGCCTAATGATTACTTTGTTTCGTCTAAACTGCGATTATATTATTGATACTCAAAAGGTGTTGCAGTAAAACTTTGAAGTTCCATACATATAAATACTCTTTGTATACGGTCCGATTCTGAATGAGTACAATGCCATTTTACATTCCTCCTGAATTTGATGAAGTCATTAATCCTGCCAGGTGTTCATTCGTTTGATTTTGTTGAGCTTCTAGTTCTTTGATTCCTTGTTTCTCCTGTGCTGCTGATTGTGAAAGTTTTAACTCTTCAACCATTAAGCGAACGACTCATGGAAATCCTATATAGCCGTTTAAAGGGTAGTTTAGGATAATACCTCCTTTTGCTCGCATTAACATCTGGAATGCGATTTTGGGAAACTTGTGGGGCTTACACGCAAAGAACACTTGCATGAGTATGTCTTAAACCATGTATACTAATCGGTTCGAATATCA
>JBEVEQ010000211.1:0-2849 GCA_040512715.1 Paenisporosarcina sp.
CGATATTCAAATATTTTTATGAAGAACTGATGGACTCGTTGCTTGTACTTGAGTTGGATGCTTCTTTAACAAGAAGAGACAGATTTATGATGCAGATTGCGTTGCACATAGAGAAAATGACGGAAAACACTAACTTGATTAAAATGCTGATGCAGGAACAAATGGTACATATCAGTAAAGAGCTAGATGAATATCTACATTTTATCCATCAAGATGGCCTTGTATGGTTCAAACGCAAGATCACTGAGTTATATCCAGAACTTCCGACAATCTTCCTACCGGATTGTACAATTATGTTAGACTCACTTTTCAAAGGATACATGGGGATTTTAATCAGAAACAAACAGGCATTTAATGTGGAGTTGCTCCCTATCTTCCTTTCAAATCGAATGGACTCCATTATTGAAAGTTTGCAAAAAACGGATGGTCCCTTATTGAAACAATTTCCTTTGCCTGAATGTTTGCCAAATATGGTGGACGCTAAAGAGGAAATCATTTTGATTATAAATCGGCTTATGGAAATAGAAATAAAAAAAGAAGATGGACAGGGGCAAAATAAAGATCTGGAAGCTTTAAAAGTACTTCATGAGGAGTTCGCTAAAGTTAAGCCAAGCGGCATCATTGTGGAAGGTCTTCTTTTACTTCTAGAAAAAAACGAGAATCGAAATATCCTGTGTTCCAAACTTATGTTATTAATGAAAGATTATTTGACTACAAATTAATGACCACTTCAGAAGGGGCAGATTGCCTCTTTTTTTGTTTTATATACGTCCCCGTAAGATTCATTACTCATTAATTAAGTTAGCAAGATTATGAATGAGTTTCGAAAGGGTGGAATTAGGAAAATGTGTGAAGAGACAGTTTTTCATTATACGGGGGGAATCTATGAGATGGAAAAAAGGAATGCTGATTTATAATGGAATGACGGGTATGTCAGTTTGGTGAAGAACTTAAGGAAGGTCTTCCCATTCTTTACACCTCATTTAAATGAGTTTTATGGAATTATTGGCGATGAAGCGCTCATGGCCACAGAATCTCCGTCCAGATTCAGGAGTAATGTATGTGTTCAAGCTAGAAAGTTAAATGTTAAAACGAAAACACCCTTTGAAGTAGAAATGGTTGGAAAATAATTTAATAAAAGAGGCAATTTCATAAATCTGAGCCCTTACGGGCTAAGGCTTTCAGAACATAAAAAAGGAAGTACCTCCCCAAATATCGAAATAGTTAGTTATCAGACAAAACTATTATGATTGGAGGAATACTTCCTATGCCTATTATACGACAAGGAAGCCTATTTGACCTGCAAGATCTTTTTGATTTAGAACCTACCCAGCGTTATGATGCTGTTATTTCAGCTATCGATCTTGATTTGATTTTTCAGGAAGTGAACAAAAAATCAAGATTTGGAGCACCTGTCGAACTCAACTACGCTGCCATGATTATCTCAATGGTTGTTAGAATTATTGAGAGAATTCCAACGATAAAAGACTTAATTAAGCGTTTAAACCGTGACTTTTTATTTAAATTAGATTGTGGATTCCTCGTCTCTGACAAGACTCCATCTGAGTCAGCCTATTCTAGACTCCTAACGAAGCTGAGTGAATCGGATGTGCTAGAAAAAGCACAAAGTACCTTGTTACATCAAGCAATCTCTGAAGGTTTTATCACGGATGATACAGTTGCCATTGATGCAACGCATTTTGAAGCTTGTGACAAAGCCCCTTTAAAAGAAGAGCAGCCTCAAGCAGAACCAAAAAAACGAGGACGTAAATCTAAGATAGAACGTGAACAATGGCTAATTGAACAAGCTGAACGAGAAGCTACTCTTTCTATTTTCGAGAAGAGAATTGCAGATCAGTTAACTGTTCCTTTGATTGAACTTCGTTCTAAGGTTCCCCAAAGCCCTCAGTGGGGCATTAAAAAGAATAGTGAGGGGAAAAATGTTTTTTGGTATGGCTACAAGGCTCATTTAGCTGTAGGCACAAAGAGTCAATATATTTTACAATCCCTTTTTTCATCAGGTAATTTAAATGATGGCAAGGCAGCCATACCTTTATTAAAAGGGATGGATGAGTTATTGCCTCTTACGTCGATTCGCTATCAAACAATGGATGCAGGATATGATTATGAACCCATTTATAAACAAATTCATGATATGGGTCATCAAGCTGTTATTGCTTATAACAAACGGAATGAGTCGGAGACTCCAGGTTTTGACAAGAACTTTGCCCCAACCTGTGTGCGAGAACATTCCTATCGATATGATAGTTTCGATACCAAATACAAAACCTTAAAATATACACGACCAAAAGAATGTAAAGACTGTCCATTGGCCAATGAAGAGCTTTGTCAAAAGGTTTACAAAATGAAAATCACAACGGATCTTCGTAAGTATACAGCCCCCGCACGTGGATCTGTAGTTTGGAAGAATATATTCAAAAAGCGTACAGCTGTTGAACGTGTGAATGCCTATCTAAAAGGTTATTTTCAACTCGATAACGTTCGTTATCGTACTGGTAAACGCGCCAAAGTTCATTTTGATATCGTTTCTATGGTTTATAATGCCTCCAAGTTAGCGTGTGATCGCTTAAACCTATTGTCAAAACAACAAGTAGCTTAATTGGATTTAAATTTTTTTGAAGTTTATTGAATTCTGTAGGTCTATTTATTTTTAGAAAAAGCAATTATGAAATTGATTCAAGTACTAAAAAATTTATAAAACTTTAAACGATTAGCACTAGGGTATTAAACATGAAAATTAAATCTATTAACTTAGAAAATAATCCACCATTAGGGAATTTCATTTTAGATTTTCGTGATACAAATGGGTTGCCCTTCGGTGACCGAAA
>JBEVEQ010000227.1:0-2968 GCA_040512715.1 Paenisporosarcina sp.
TTTTACTTTGTTCGCAATCATTAAAAAAGTTGACACAGCAATATATTCTTTCAAATGAAGGTATCAAAAAAATATGCATACAATTTGAAGTCCCAATACCCAACCGGGGGTATTGGATGAAATTAAAATTCAATAAATATGTTGAGAAACATAAGTTTAATTCTGTTTTCGATGGCGAAGATAAGATCATCTTAACAATAAGAGGAGAAGGGAACCTCAATGACATTCAGTCACCTCTAACTATATTAACTAAAAAAATCCAGAGTGACCATAAAGCTCCGCTGATAATTCCAAACACACTGATCAAACCGGATATTCTGATACAGAATACCAAAAAAGCACATAAAAACAGAAAAAATAACGATTTTACACCGAATGATACAATAGATAAAGTATCGATATATGTGGAAGAGCCCAATTATAATCGATCCCTCCTTATTATGGATACTTTTATCAAATTGTTAAGATATAGAAAACATTCGTTTCGAAGAGATTATAATAATCGTGGTCCATGTATTGTGGTTAATGATGTAGAATTTCATTTTAGTATTAGAGAAAAAAATAAGAGAATTCCATCTACTAAAATATATGAATCATCCACATATGTTCCAACAGGTATATTGGTGTTGAAAATAGGAGAAAGTTATAAAACAAAAGAATGGTGTGATGGGCCAACTAAATTAGAAAGTCAGTTAGCCAGAATAGTAGCGTACATCGAATTGGAAGCTCAAAAAGAATTAGAATGGCGTGAAGAATGCAGAATTTATAGTATCAAGAGGGAAGAAGAGGAAAAGATAAGAAAGGAGTTTCAAGCTAGGAAGGATGAAGAACTACGGAGAACAAAAGAGTTATTTAGTGATGCCATTTATCATAGCAAAGCCAAAATAGTTAATGAATATTTAATGGAAATTGAAAATAAAGCCACTCAAGATAATAGTCTGACTAACGAATTAAAAGATTGGTTAAAATGGGCTAAAGACAAAGTTGAATGGTTTGATCCAATTGCAAAAAGAGAAGATGAATTATTAAATAATAAAGATAAAGAAGAACTTATCCGCATTGCTATAAAATGATTTGTCGATTGATTCTAAAATACTATAATCGCATATCAAGATCAATCCTTGATTTTGAATTTTCCGTTTCGTATTCAAATAATTTAGAAGAAAGTTAAAATTCATTGTGGATTAAGTCGTCATTAATTATCATTAACTTACCTGATAGTATTGAATTTATAACTACTTCTTCTCCAAATTTTCGTCTTAAAACCCCCAATACTTTTTTCCTGTGTAATTCATTATTTATGAGAACATATCTAATGTCATCGATTGAACTAAGAGAAAGAGTATGTTCTGGTAAATGTGGTTTTTTCTTGAATTTGTGGTCTTTTAAAACATGAAACTCATCACTTGTTAATAGTCTTTCATCTTCTAGATTTGGAATATGTCTCCATTCCCTTTCATGATAAGTTACAATCTCTTTGCCTTTATATACAGTCTTCCAATTTTTAAAAAATTGAATTGCAGGAACAGTAATATTGTTGACTTCTTGTAAAATCTTTTCGTATTCTGAATAGTCAAATTCATCCTTTATATTTTCTAAAACTTCCTTGACTGTATTATTAAACATTTTACCTGCCATTTTTAATAAATGGATTTGATTAATTTTTGAATGTAGTTCCTTAAAAGGTGTAGTTTCATGAATATAGACAACAGGGGAAATCGAGTTTTTTAAAGCCCATTCCAAGCTCATGCCAATTCCATATTTTCCGTAGCGCATATACAAATCAACATCCTTTAAAGGGATGTTGCAAAAACTAGTCATAGGAATATAATAATCTATATCATTTATCTTTTCCAAACAATAGGAAGGCGCAAATCCATCTCGTAAAATCTTTAAAAGAGTGTCGAAGTTGTCCAAATAATGAACAATGTGATTTATCTTTTTTTGATTAAAGTCATTTTCTAATACTTCAATATCAGTTTTCTTCTTCTTCATATAAATGGATTATAAGCCGGATGAAGGTACTTGCAGCTAACCTCCAGTGGTTTTAGCTGGTCCTAGAATTTTATGATGTGGTTTCACTTATTTGGTGTTTTAAGTCGTCAACATGGGGCTCGTAAACAAGATTGTAAATCGGTACACTATTACGTCTGGCCTCATCAATTAGTCCTTTCATTTTATCTATTGTTTTTTTTACAGCCTCCCTTGTTGCATTGTTGCTTGCGTAAATTGGAAACTCTATTGGAATCCCGTCAGGGTCTCTAGCATATTTAATTGATAATTCCTCTCTTTCAATTTCAGGAATATTTGCCATGTCGCAGATTTCGTCAAAACTATTAGAAATTCCAACAATATTCTCAATTTCACTTCCCTTTAAGGTGGTTCTAAGTATCACTTCACTTTGAAAATCCTTGAAATGCAACAATGGATATGCAATTTCTGGCTCTTCTTTGTTTAAGTTTTCCACAGCATTTCTAAAAGTTTCATTTTTCCATAAAGCACATATATTCACTATCACTTCTTCTGTTTTGGGACGATGCTTAAATATCATTGCAAATTTTGTAGACTCCTTAAATAGATATTTGAACCCTTTAGCATAATCGACATCCAATGTCCAACTAGCTATTCCATCAAAAAAATTATCATTTAAAATGATTGGAACTATTTCACCTCCAACAATAAATCTTTTTCTAAAACAAGTGTCATTACAAATTCTAAATTCTTCCGGTAACTTATTACAAGCTTTAACTAAATTATCAGCAAGTTCTCTTCTTTTCTTTTGAACTTCTCCCCAACCTTTTTGCCAGCCTGAAAGTGCTTTTAAAAATTCTGTATTAAATACTTCTTCGTATTGATTTGATTTCATTATTGCTGTTGTTTGAATTTACAGATAACGTCCGGTAACCTGCCTATAGCAAATATAAACCAAACTTTAAGCTATCAGCGTATTTTTTAAAGAATCACAGAA
>JBEVEQ010000245.1:0-8703 GCA_040512715.1 Paenisporosarcina sp.
AGCGCAACGCCTTCGTGACCAACATCTTGTTGGCCAGAGGAGGCTCAGTGCTCGCCCGCGGAAAGGCCGAGAATTTACGTATACAGAGAATTAAAAAGAGACTACCAGTCAGTCAATTTTCACTGACTTTCTGGATAGTCCCCTGTATATTAAAAATACATGTAACTAATTGTAGAAATTTTTAGAGTCCCTCTTAAGAAGTCGATTTTCTTCCTCCAACTCAGCAACTCTTCGTTCAAGATCAATAGAAGGTCGTGAATTTCGGCGATTTCCTTTCAAAACGCTCATAATTGCTATGATGATGATTGCTAGTAAAATCATAAGAAGTATCGGTGACCATCCCAAAAGTGTTGTCATAAAATCCCCCCGTTTTATCCATCATAACTTATAATTCCAACATTATCCATAAAACATGTATTCCTTTGAAGTAATTTATATTCTCTTTATATATTATAGTAATTTAATAATTCGCAAAAAAGATAAAAAAGTATAGGTGAAACTAAAAGAGTACTATTGATAGCGCTTTCACGTAAAGCTACCGAAGCTATAATGGAGTTGTAACACATGAACACAAAGAAAAGGGGCATGAAAATGTATAAAAAATGGAAAGCGTTTTCATTATTAATTGTTGTAATGTTGTTCGCATCTTTGTTAGCTGCATGCAATGACGGAGGTAGTAGTTCTTCCGTTGACGTAGGAATTGTATTACCAACTAAAGACGAGCCAAGATGGGTTCAAGACGAACAAAGATTTAAAGATGCAATCGCTGATTCAGATTACACTAGTGAAATTTTGTTCAGCCAAGGTTCTTCTGCTAAAGAAAAAGAAAACGTTGAAACGTTAATTAATAAAGGAATTAAAGTTCTAATCATTTGTCCTCAAGACGGTGATGCAGCGGCTGCAGCAGTAGAAGCAGCTAAAAAAGAAGGAATTACAGTTATTTCTTACGACCGTTTAATTACTAACACTGATGCAGTTGATTACTATGTAACATTCGACAGTATCGCTGTTGGAGCAGCACAAGCACAATATCTTGTAGACAATGTAAAAGGCACTGACGTTCCATTGTATTTATACGCTGGAGCAGCTTCTGATAACAATGCATTCTTATTCTTTGAAGGTGCATGGAACGTGCTTCAACCAAAAATTGCAGATGGTACATTCAAAATTGCAAACTCAAGTGAAGCTGAATCTTTAAAAGACAAAGCAGAACTTTCACGTGACGAACAAAGTAAAATTATTGGTCAAATCACTACTAACTGGGATGCCAACGACTCGAAAAACAAAGCACAAACACATCTTACAGCTGTAAGTGATGATGCAAAAGGTGATGTAGCTATTCTTGCTCCAAATGATGGAACAGCTCGTTCTATTGCTGACGTATTTGGATCTGATAGTGCAATTACTAGTTTCCTAGTGACAGGTCAAGATGCTGAAAAAGCTTCTGTTCAATACATTATCGACGAAAAACAGTCGATGACAGTATTCAAAGATGTACGTACGCTTGTAAAAGATGCTATGGGTATGGCTATTGAGGTTTTAGATGACAAAACGCCTGAAACTACAGGTTCTTATGACAACGGCAGTACTGAAGTTAAAGCAAAACAAACAGATGTAATTGTAGTAGATAAAGAGAATGTGAAATCTGAATTAGTTGATTCTGAATACTACGAAGCAGGCGACTTTACTGGTTTAGAATAAATCATAAATAGGTTCATGGCAGATAGTGATAGATACGTCTATCACTATTTCGCCATTGTACTAGTTGTTTGGTTAAGGAGGCGATTATATGAGTGAATATATTTTGGAGATGAATGAGATTTCCAAAGAATTTTCAGGGATTAAAGCACTCGCAGATGTGAATTTTAAAGTGGGAAAAGGCGAAATTCACTGTTTAATCGGTGAAAACGGTGCCGGGAAATCTACACTTATGAAGGTCCTTAGCGGTGTTTATCCATACGGGACTTATCAAGGGGATATCGTTTTTGAAGGTAATATTCAAGAATTTAATAAAATCAATGACAGTGTAAAAGCCGGCATTGGTATCATTTATCAAGAGTTAGCATTGTTCCCAGATTTATCTGTTTATGAAAATATTTTTGCGGGCAACGAAGTGAAGCGAGGACCTTTGATTGACTGGAATCAAACCATCCTTCAAGCCAAGCAAATGCTTCAAAAAGTGAAATTGAATGTGACGCCTGAAACACTGGTTAAAGATTTAAGTGTTGGGAAGCAACAGCTAGTCGAAATTGCCAAAGCACTTAGTAAAGATGTAAAGCTCCTTATATTAGATGAGCCAACTGCTGCACTCAATGAAGATGATAGCGAGAATTTATTGGAAGTATTGAGTGAATTAAAAAACCAAGGAATAAGCTGTATCATGATTTCTCACAAATTGAAGGAAGTTATTTCAATTGCAGATAAAGCAACTGTGCTTCGTGACGGACGAACCATTTGTACCCTAGATGCCTCTAAAGGAGAAATTTCTGAGAGTGTCATTATTAAAAACATGGTTGGTCGAGAAATTAATGATATTTATCCAAAAAGACCAGATAAATCGTTCGGGGATAAAGTTCTCGAATTAACGAACTGGTCTGCCTATGATGTTCAATTAGGTCGCAAAGTCGTGAAAAATGTAAATCTTCATGTGAAAAAAGGTGAAATTATCGGGATTGCAGGATTAATGGGTTCTGGTCGAACTGAGTTAGCATTGAGCATTTTCGGTAATCCAAAAGCCTATAAATTACAAGGTGATTTAGTTGTGAATGGTGTTTCAAAAACATTCAAACATCCTCGTGACGCCATTAAAGCGAGAATTGCCTATGTAACGGAAGATCGAAAAGGCGACGGATTGTTTTTGATACAAGATATCAAAAGCAATGTTTCTGCAGCTAATATGACGGGTATCTCAACGAACGGCATGATTAATCATAACGAAGAAGTTAAAGTAGCCACTGGTTATAAAAAATCGTTAAACATTAAAGCTAGCTCACTAGAACAAGTGGTCGGTAATTTAAGTGGTGGAAATCAACAAAAGGTTTCTTTAGGTAAATGGTTATTTGCGGGACCCCAAATATTGATATTGGATGAACCAACACGTGGCATAGACGTGGGTGCAAAGTTTGAAATATACACCATCATGAATAAACTTATTAGCGAAGGCATGAGTATTATTATGATTTCATCAGAGCTTGGCGAAGTGTTAGGGATGAGCGACCGCGTGTATGTCATGGCTGAGGGTGAAGTCAAAGGCGAAATGTCAATCGACGAAGCCAATCAAGAAAATATTATGCAACTTGCTACGCAATAGGAGGTAAAACAATGAACTTTATTAATGAAGCGAAATCGCTAGTTAAAGTAAATATTCGTGACTATGGCATGTACATCGCCTTAATCGTCATTATGCTAACCTTTTCCGTTATGACAGACGGATTGTTTATGTCTTCTCGTAATATTAGTAATCTATTAGATTCAGCAGGATACATTGCTGTTTTAGCTGTCGGAATGACACTAGTAATTGTTATTCGACATATCGATTTATCTGTTGGTTTTGCGGCAGGGTTCCTTGGAGCTATTGCAGCCATCCTTTTAACACAAATGGGCGTTCCAATTTATTTAACCATTCCTATTATTCTTGTTCTTGGAATCGTAGTTGGCTTGTTTAATGGTGTTTTAGTGGCTTCAATTGGTATCCCATCATTTGTTGCTACTTTAGCGGGAATGTTGATTTTCCGAGGGGCACTACTGCAAGTAACAGAAAAAACAGGAACCATCATCATTAAGGACGATTCCTTTAACGCGATTGGTAATGGGTTTATTCCTTCCCTTCTTCAAGTAAATGGTTTGCATTTGCTCTCTTTACTAGTTGGTGTGGTTGGGATTCTATTTTACATATACAGTGAAATCTCCACGAGAAAAAACAAACTCAAGTACCAATTCGAAGTGGTTTCTAAAGAAATCTTTATTGTGAAATTAGTATTGGTTTCATCTATTATTGCTTATATAACTTGGATTCTAGCTGGTTACAATGGTTTTTCATGGACGGTTGTCATTATGTTATTGGTCGTGATTCTTTATCACATCCTAACTACAAAAACGGTTCTTGGTCGACATATTTATGCTGTAGGAAGTAATCCAGAAGCTGCTCATTTAAGTGGAATCAACGTTAAGAAAATTACGTATATCGTCTTTGGATCTATGGGTATGTTGGCAGCACTTTCTGGTATTCTCTTTACTTCACGACTGCAATCAGCAACGACTACTGCAGGTACACTATTCGAGCTTGACGCGATCGCTGCAGCATATGTTGGTGGTGTATCATCTGCTGGAGGAGTTGGTAAAGTTACCGGTGCGATTATTGGGGCAATCGTTATGGCTTCACTATCTAGTGGTATGAATCTACTTGGTGTCGGAATTTCTTATCAGTACATGATACGCGGTGGTGTATTAGCTGGAGCCGTTATCTTTGATGTAATGACACGAAAACAAAGAGCCTAAAAATTAGGAGGACACCAGTAACATTAGGTGTCCTCAAAACTTATCTACTGTTTGGACCCCTTACCCTCCTTCATATTAATCCCTACACACATTCTCTCCGCAATCCATTGTAAGTATAATACTTCCAAAAGTATTGTAGATCTCATTGCAGATGGTAAGATGAAAAGAGTTTAACAGTTTGAAAAAGGAGAAAATTCTTTTGAGAAAATTAGGCATACTTACACTCTGCTTTGTCATCATCATTCTTAGTTATTTCACATTTATTTCTGCTGAAAAGGCGTTCCAATCCGATTTCAAAATGCCTAAAACCTCAACTCCAAATGACGAACAATTACGTCTTGTTTTGATTACCCAAGAGCTTGAGACCCCATTTTGGAACAAAGTGGGTGAAGGTGCTATTGAGCAAGCAGAAAAGGATGGCGCCAGCCTCGAAGTATGGGGTAGCTATGGCAATAACCAAGAAGATTTTTTAAAGAAGATTGAAATAGCGATTCATTCTAAAGTGGATGGAATTATCGTTCAAGGACTCGATACAGAAGAATTTAAAAATTTAACGAAATTTAAAGCCGCATTTTATGGGATTCCTATTATTACGGTGGCGAACGATGTGCCAGTGGATGAAAGTCTAAGAAAAACATATGTAGGTTCTGATCAATTTAGTGCTGGGAACATGATTGCCAATCAATTAGTAACGGATATGGGATCCAAAGGTAACGTCATTATTATAAGTGACAGTGAACAAGAGTATTATCAGGAGCAGCGTCTTCAAGGAATTCTTGAAATTTTGAAAGCCCATCCGGACGTCCAAATCTTATATGGAGAAACATCAGATACGAAGGAGCAAATCATTGCAACGACTCAGGATTTAATGAACCAGTTACCGAATGTAGATGCTTTCATAGCAGTCAATGCCATTCATGCGGGTACCATGATTCAAGAAATAAGTAAGCGCTCTCAAGTCGAGCCTTACTATATTTATTCTTTCGACGATGGTCCAGAATCCATATCTTTACTAAATGAAGGAAAGCTCGATGGAATGATTGAACAATCTCCAGAGAAGATGGGGGAGCTTAGTGTGCATCTCATTATGAAATGGTTAAAAGATGAGAATGGTCCACTCGATATGGAAGGATACCTCACGGATATACGCATTGGAAAGGCTAATGAAAAGAAATGAATACAATTCAGAAGAAAATATGGATGCTAGTCTCAGTTATATTATTAATTATGGTTACGATATGGCTAGCATTAACCTATTACAATCAAAAAACACAAGATCAATATAATGAGATTTTACAACGATATTTAAGTATGAATGAAGTAACCATTGCAAGCCAGCAAGTGATTACGGATTTAAATACCTATTTTGTCACGCCATCACTTAGTAATTTAAAACAGATTAATGCAAGTCAAGTGAAGATTCTAGAAGCAAAGAATGAAGTTTATAACTTGATTAATTCAGAGAATGAGTTTGCTTTAACCAATTACATAAATTTAATCGATAGTTTCATTGAAACAACCAATCGATCATTGATGTTTCATTCGGAGGAAGAAGCCGAAGCATCTGCGAAGGAATTTACTGAAGCAACACGTATTTCTAAATATATTTCCGAAATGACGCTCACGGTAATCGATACCGAGCTCAAGACATACGATCGCTTCTATAGAGGGATCATTGAACAATCCATCGAGTTTAAGAAGCTCGGTATTTGGTTACTTCTATTAATTACCCTTTCGCTGTTATTACTCACATACTGGTTCTCCCGAACGATTACGAGACCGATTCATCAATTGACAATGGCAGCCAACGACTTATCAAAAGGCAGATTCGATTTGCCAATAAAAGTGGATTCAAATGACGAAATCTCTTTTCTTGCTAAAACTTTCGATCAGATGCGTATCAACATAAATAACTTAATTTCAGAAATTCAGCAGAAGGCTCAGCTTGAACATGAGTTGCAACAGAACAAGCTATTATTAAAGGAAAGCCAGCTTTTGGGCTTACAAAGTCAAATTAATCCTCACTTTCTATTTAATACGCTTAACACGCTTTCCAAGAAAGCCTATCTTGATGGAGCGGAAGAAACGAGCGATTTACTCGTCAGTGTTGCGGGGCTATTGCGTTACAATTTAAAACGTTTGGACAGGTCCGTTACCCTCTTTGAAGAAGTCGTCGTGTTACAGCAATATATGGAGATTCAAAAAGCTAGGTTCACGGACCGCTTAAAATTTCATATGGATATTGATGAGGCTAGTCTTCAATTAGAAATTCCAGGACTTACTTTGCAACCCATTGTAGAAAATGCTGTTATTCATGCAATAGAACCTGAAGAGGATGGCGGAAATATTTGGTTTCGAGTCTTGGATGGCACTGAGCGTGTGACGATTGAAATTGAAGATGATGGAATGGGTATGTCTCAGGAAAAAGTACAGCAAATTCTTGAAGAAAAACTTGTTCAAAATCAAGGGCATTCTACTGGCATTGGGTTTAGTAACGTTGTTAAACGCATGCGATTGTTCTATGGAAGTGAAGACATAATCTCAATTGAAAGTGTGGAAGGCCAAGGCACAAAAGTTGTATTGAAAATACCGAAAACAAGGAGAATCGAGAACAATGATAAAGCTCCTAATCGTAGATGACGAACCAATTGAGCGTGATGGAATGCAAGCAATCTTGCAGAAAGCTTATCCAACGCTCGAGATAAAACAAGCAAAAAACGGTAAAGTTGCTGTAGAGTTAGCTGATGTATTTAAACCAGATCTAATTATGATGGATATTATGATGCCAGGAATAAATGGGCTAGAAGCTGTTGAAATTATAAGCGCAAAAAATCCCAAAATCAAATTTGTTATGGTTACAGCTTTTGATATGTTCGATTTCGCAAGACAAGCACTAAAGCTTGGAGTGAAGGATTATTTATTGAAGCCTAGTAGAGCGAGCGAAATTGTAGCTACGGTTGGGAAAGTAATGGAACAGAGTGAAATAGAGCAGAGCACTCTTGAATTGAGCAAATCTCAACAGGAATCCATGCAAAAAGCATTGACGCTAGTTGAAACCGATGTTGTTACACAATTATTGTTTGATCATGTTCATGAAGTGCATATTGACATGCTAGTTGAAATGTTAGACATTCGTTCAACGAATGAAAAATTTGTCATGGTCCTATTGTTACCTGCAGGATCTGAAAAGTTTTATTCTGCAGTAAAAGAAAAGGTTAGACAAACAGGACAGGGCTGGGTGGGAGCTTTATACGGGCGTCAACTTCCCATTATTGTCTTTCGGAATGAAGAGAAGTCATTCCGTTCACAAGCCATCTCTCTTGCAAATGAGATTCTTTCGATTGCAAAAAAATCCAACCTACTTGCAGAATGGTTTATTGGAATTGGGAATGAATGTGGTTCACTAGATCAAATTAGACAGTCTTATCAAGAATCATTAATTGCGACAATGGACACAACACTTGCGGTGAAATACCGCTTTTATTCCGATGTCCCAGCCATCAATACTGAAGTTGATGGCCACCTTGTAAAACAACAGGAAAAGGAATTTTTCGATCAAATCCGTCTTGGGCAATGGGAACAAATTCGATTATATGTAATGGATTTAATTCTTCGTTATGAGAACGAAGGAGCTCTTTTACTGCAAATTCAACAACGTGTGCAGGAGATACTTTGGATTACTACACGAGTAATGAGCGAAATGGGCATAGAATCAGAAGCCCCTTTCTATTCCTTCCAGGCTCATGACTATCGCCAGCTTCGAGCAGAGACAAATAATTTATTGGAGCGAATGAAGCATTCTTATGTAGAACACTATGATCGAGTAGAAGTGGACAAAATCCATCAAATTAAACAATACATTATCGAACACTCACATGAGGATATTTCTTTGGATGCATTAGGAAGGAAAGTGGACCTAAGCCCGATTTATATCAGTAAGATGTTCAAGGAAAAGCTCGGAATAAACTATATCGATTTCTTGACTGAATGTCGGATTGAAAAAGCGAAAAAACTTCTAAGTGATCCTGAGAAAAGCTTAAAAGAAATCACATTTGAAGTCGGATATCACGAACCAAATTATTTCAGTAAGGTATTTAAAAAGATGTGTAGTGTTTCTCCAAAAGACTACCGGAAAATGATTTTAGGGAAAAAAGACTGAAAGGAGCAGGGCCAATGGGACATTTCAAAAATAATGTCAGAATCATC
>JBEVEQ010000226.1:0-5805 GCA_040512715.1 Paenisporosarcina sp.
TAATTTCATTCCACAAAAAAGGCTACCTAGGTAGCCTTTTTGTATGCTTATTCTTTGATTAAACCTTTTTCAAGTAAAAAATCACGAGCAACATCTTCTGCTTTTTCACCATCAATATCAACACGGGCATTCATTTTTTGCATGTCCTCAACAGAAATTTTTCCCGCCAATCCATTCAGTGCTTCTTCTAACTCAGGGTATTGCTCTAGTGTTTCTTGACGTACTAATGGAGCCGCATCATATTTTGGGAAGAATCCTAAATCATCTTTTGTAATAGCCAAATCAAAACGTTCAATGCGCCCGTCTGTAGTGAAAGCAGGAATTACATCAACATCACCTTGCTTCACGGCTTCATACATAACATTCGGATCTAAACTTTCAGTCTCAGCAAATTTAAATGGATATACTTCTACCATGGCATCGTAGCCATCCCCAGGTCTTTCATAAAAGGCATGAGGTGCACCAAATACCATTTCCTCTTTTTTAGATGCTTCCACTAAATCAGAATAGGTTTCTGCATGATAAGGCTTGTCTTTTGTATAGGCTAGTGTATACGTATTTTCAAACCCAAGTGGCTCCAACCATGTAACACCATATTTTTCTTCATAGCCTTTGCGAACTCGTTCCAAGACTTTATCAGAGCTTTCACCTTGCTTAAGCTTTTCTCCAAGAACAGATTGTAAACCGGTTCCTGTATATTCTACGTACACATCAATATCGCCTTTTTCTAAGGCTGGCGTTAAGATTGCTACTTCACCTAAACCTTCTTCATACTTAACTGTATATTCGGTATTGGCTTCGATATATTGTCCTATTATATGAGGTAGTATGAATTGTTCAGTCCATGGCTTTCCGCTGACAATAATCGGTTCTGTAGAATCTCCGTTTCCACTGTTTGAGTTACATCCCACTAATGCAAAAGAGGCAACTAATGCTAATCCTAAGAATCTTTTTTTCATTCACTTTTCCTCCTAAGTTGTTTTAATTCCTTTTGGTGTAGCTTTATTTTCAACCAATTTTAATAATAAATCAAACTAAATTGCCAATAAAGCGACTGGTAATGCACCAGCAAGTACTAGCGAATTATTATACGACTGCAAGCCTCGGTAAATGACATCTCCAAGACCACCCGCCCCAACAAAAGTAGCTAAAGTGGCAATTCCGACCGTCAAAACAGTAGCTGTTCGGATACCTGCCATTATAAACGGTAAGGCTAAGGGGAACTCAACTTGCGTTAGTATTTGCGTTCGTGTCATGCCCATTCCGCGTCCCGCTTCGGTGATAGAAGAATCTACACCAATAATTCCTGTGTAAGTGTTACGCAATATCGGCAATAATGCATAAATAATAAGTGCGATTAATGCGGTATTTGAACCTATTCCCATTAAAGGAACGAGAAATCCAAAAAGAGCTAAACTTGGAATGGTTTGAAATACAGCTGTTACCCCAATCACTGGCTCAGCATATTTTCGGTATCTAGCAATAAGTATTCCTAATGGCAGAGCGATAGCAATTCCAATCGCTAAAGCGACAAATGAAAGATAGATATGTTCAATAAAAGCTTGTTGAATTAAATCTGACCGACTTTGAACTGTTTCAATAAAATTAGTCATGATTGATGCCACCTTCTTCCTTGGCAATGAACGCTCTTAACAGAGAGGTTTGATCGATATATCCGATGAAGTTATCCATGTAATGAATAGCAAGCAAATTTACATTAGGTTGCTCAAGCATGTAAATAGCTGTTTCTATTGAATCGGTTGAGCTGATATTTGCGATTTCCTCACTAGTTCTAGCTTGGGTGAAGAAACTAGATAGCTCTTGAAGCTTTAATTGACCAAAAGTTCTTTGTCGATCAATTCGTTCTTGGCCGATAAAATTCCGGACAAATTCATTTACCGGTTCATGAATCAACTCATGAGGTGAACCAATTTGTTCAATTCTTCCTTCACGCATCACAATAATGTTATCAGCAATTTTAAGCGCTTCATCCATATCATGTGTCACAAAGACAATCGTCTTTTGTATTCGTTGTTGCAAGCTTCTTAATTCTTTTTGAAGCTGCTCACGACTAATCGGATCAAGAGCACTAAATGGCTCATCCATTAACACAATATTCGGGTCCCCTGCTAACGCTCGCACAACGCCAACTCGTTGCTGTTGACCACCACTTAATTCAAGAGGGTACCTCGATAAATATGTTTCTGGCTCAAGTCCTACCGTGCTCATTAACTCTCTAACGCGCAACTGCGTTTTCTCTTCTGTCCATCCTTTTAACTTTGGAACAAGTCCTGCATTTTTTTCAATCGTCATATGAGGTAGTAGACCGATTCTCTGAATGACATATCCAATCGATCTTCTTAGTTCAACTTGATCGGTATCTCGTATAGATTTTTCGTCAATTAAAATATCTCCTCGTGTAGGAACTTCTAATCGATTAATCATCTTCATTAATGTCGTTTTTCCACATCCACTAGGTCCTATGATTGCAGTCAATTCACCAGTTGGTATTGATATTGACACATCTTTTAGCGCTTCTGTACCATCAGGGAATTTTTTCGTAACTTGATCAAATCTAATCACAGCCTCAGCCCCTTTATAAGCTTAATCATATGTATATCATTGTTAATTACCCGTATTACTATAAAATTATGCACGAATGCCTCCCGCTTTACAAAAATAAGTACGTCCTCTCTAAGGGTTTAGAGAAAACGTACTTATTTTACACTTTTAATGCTCTTATTTGCTGACTTAATTCTTTAAACTTTCGATCTAACTCTTCATAATGACCATCCTTCTTCTTCAAAAAACTTAATTCACCTAAAATAGCTTGCATTTCTGTTTCGAGGCGCATCAAATCTAAGTCTTTCTTAGATTCTTCCTTATGGGTCATCCATTCTTGATAACTCATTTCAATTTTTTTAAGATGGTTGTCTTCAAATAAAAGTACTTTATTACACAATTTTTCAATCATATGTCGATCATGAGTTACTAATAAAATGGTTCCTGGGTAACTTAACAAAGTATTTTCCAACTGTTCTGTTGAAGGTAAATCTAAATGATTGGTTGGTTCATCTAAAATCAACACGTCTTTTTTCTCAAGCATAAAGACCATTAATTTAATTTTTAAACGTTCCCCCATGCTCATAGAGCCAATCGGTAATTGCCAATGATCTTTCGCAAATCCTAAGTTTTTCATCAGTGTTTGAATGTGACCTCGTTCAGTATAGTCTTTAGGCTTAAACCATTCGGCTGGTGTTAGCTCAAGTGGTAAACCTTCAATTGATTGACGCAAATAGCCAATGTTTTGACTTGCCGTTTTCCACAACTCCCCTTCAAACGTTTCCTCTCCCATTAGCATCTTTAGCCAAGTTGTTTTGCCACTGCCATTAGGACCAATGAGAGCCACTTTTTCACCTTGTTTTATTGTAAAAGAAGAAGGAGTCCATAAAATTCGGTCACCAAACACTTTAGTTACATTTTTAGATTCTATAATCCGATGCCCTTGTTTTCGGTTTCCATCCATGGAAAACTTCACGTCATTCTCTTCTAATGGCTTTTCGATTTTTTCTTTTTCAAGTTCACCTTCTAAACGTTTTCTCTTTGAACGAATCTGTACATCCATTTTTTTTGCTTTAACACGGAAATACTCTTTATATCCATCTTGCTTAGTAGAAGTCGCATGTGCTTTTGCAGACCAGTTTTGAAGTGAAGTGATTTGGTCATCAATATTCGCAATTTTTTTCTGTTGTTCTTCGTAAAGCCTCGTTTGTACTTTTTTTCTTTCCTCTTTCTCTAAACGATAATCTGAATAATTACCTTCATATGCAGTTATTTGTTGATGAGCCACTTCCCAAATTGTAGTTGCTACTTCGTCCAAAAAAGAACGATTATGAGAGACAACTATAATTGTCCCTGAATAATGCTTAATTTGTTTGACCAATTCATGTAGACTTTGTTGATCCAGATGATTTGTTGGTTCATCTAAGAGCAATACTTGCACATGTTGCGAAAATGCTTTAGACAGTCTTTTCTTCATCTGTTCGCCGCCACTTAACACTTCAAATGGTTTGGTTGAAGTAGAGTCAACTTCTTGTTTGAAAAAATAGGTTGATGGCTTTCCGCCATACCAATGATCAGACCCTTCATTTGCTTCAAGCTCTCCAGCAAGAAAAGACAATAAAGTCGATTTCCCTTCACCATTCCCCCCAACAATCCCAATACAGCTCCCTTGTTTAATATCTAGTACAACGTTTTTTACAATAATTCGGTCTCCGTATTCTATTTTCACCTGCTGGATTTTCCCTAGTAATGTCATACTTACTCCCCCTTTTTTGGAGAATAAAAAAAATCCTCCGTTAAATTCGGAAGGATTTTGTACCCAAATAGACCAAGACAAATAATACTCAAATGATAAAGAGTTAAAATGGTTGTGTGAAAAATGGGCAGACTAATCCTATTTCCGATTTACGCAAAAATATTTATTTGCTTAGAAATAAGATTATATTTTCATTGTCCACCCATCATCCCTTCAAGCTAATTGCATCAATTATAGCAAATACATTCTAAATTGACTCGCAATATCGTTAATTCGTTTCTTTCTCAATAAATTCTAAATGAATTGAATCGGCAATTTTTCGATAGCCAATTTCTTGGTAGATTTTATTGGATGTTGGGTTTAGCATATCCGTGTACAATACACAAAAATTGAATGAGTTCAGTAATTCCTTACTTCCTGCTGCAACCATCGTTCGTGCATAGCCCTTTTTACGTTGTTCCTTAGGTGTGAAAACAAACGAAACTGTAACTCCATGTTCAGAGGGTCTAGATTTTTTCATCATAGATACAACCTGGCCTTGATTTTCCCACAAAAAAACTTCATTATCTTTAATAAATTGAACGACCCGTTCCTTAATCTGAGCAATTGGTGTTTTTGTAATACCTGTATCGTTCTCAAAGTCTTGATACCATTGTTCAATAAGTGGAGAATCTTCTATACACGAATATCTCCAACTACCTGTAGTCATCTGTAAAGATTCAATTACTTGGTCAAGTCGATAGAGACCTTGATCCATTAAAATTTTCGAATCTTTATCAGTCTTCATTTTCCACTTTTCAGCGAATGTAAGAATCACCGATTTCATTCCAACTACTGAAGGAACAGGAATATTTCGTGTGAATAATTCATCTACGACAAAGTCTATTACTCGGCCTTTATCCAATTCCTCCATAACAATTAGGTTCAACGGGTGCGGTGGGGTCATTTGAAGTAAACCTAGTAGCTTGCCATCTTCAATAATAGACGCCATAAAATATTCTTGATATCTTCCATTTTTAATACCTTGCAAAACTCCATAAAACAAACTATAAATATCCTCATTGTCTAATAAATATGGTTCAGCAATTGTAGCAAATTCATTTGGTTGTTGATATACGTTGAAAATCATAATCAAATCCCCTTTAGTTTTTAACAAATAGTACACGTCATTACATTAAATGTCACTAAAGATTTTTATTAACTATCAAAGTATTGTTTATTCTTGTTTATTTGTAAGTAAACAGTTTTTTGAACATTTATATACTCTTTTTCAGAAGAAGTTGGTTTACAAGATAAAGATTCTGACCAAATATGTTGTTAAACTTTACTGTTGATTTTTTATGAAAATAGAGGGAATCCGCTCCCTTTTCGCGGACGAATTGGCAAGCCTCCTCGCAATGCTGTGGGGTCTTGCAAGCCCGTTATTCCGCAGGAGTGTTGCGAATTCCCTTACTTTCAACAAGATCGTTTAACAGAGCGTTAAAAAG
>JBEVEQ010000290.1:0-2934 GCA_040512715.1 Paenisporosarcina sp.
TTCTGTTAGGTATACCCATTTCGGATTCTTAATATCATAAATAAATACTTCATTTACGGGAAGTTCTGGTCCTAATGCTCCACCAAAGTCCAAATAAATTATCTTAGCTCTTCCGTAGTATTCTTCAGAAAATTCTTGGTTAAAATTAACTGTAATCATGGAATGTCCCACAACCATCATCATAGTATTATCTTTTATATCAAAGCTTGTTCTATGACCTAACCTAATCCTACGTTCTTCAAACGAATTTTCAAACATCCTCCAAAGTTTTTTTACCATATCTGGATATCGTTTTGGAAAGTTACTAACTGCTTCCTCATACTTATACTGATTGTCATTAAATCCTTTTGCAGTATTTTCTATCTTATCCATAGCTGTATTCTCCCTATTAAATCTCCAGAATTAAATTAGATTAATTAGCTATTAAAAATCATATTTTGCTTCTTTTTCTTCTCGAATTTTTGTATACGTTTCTGTCAGTACAATTGTATCTTCAACTAAACGGTTAATTCGGAAATTCACATCATCATTTACAATCTCTTTACGAAGGAAGTCTTTCTCTTCTATAAATACATACGTTTGAACAATCTGAGCTTTCATATATGCTAAAATCGGCTTAAGCTGTGTCTCCACAATTAGGTAGTGCTTTGGTGAACCCGCAGTTACAAGCATACTCACTACTTTATCGCGAAAAGCATTTACAGGTAATAAATCAAAGATATTCTTTAACGTCGCTGGAATGGACGCTTGAAAAATAGGTGTTCCAATGATAATAGCGTCCGCTTCCATTATTGTTTTTGTTACAAATCCTGTATCGCCTTCATATTCCAAATAACTACGTCCATCACTAAATTGAACGTTATAGTCAGCTAAATCTATTAATGTCACTTCTACATCTGGATATTTTTCAGTGACTTCTTTTAACATATAATCCATGGCAGTGCGTGTTTTTGACCCTACTATTGATCCTGATAATCCAACAATTTTCATGTTAGAAACCCCCTATTTTTTTGCTGTATATTTTTTGATTGCAGGTAAAATTTCTGTTCCGATTAACTCAATATTTTTAACCAATTTTTCATAAGGCACACCACCAAAATCCATTTGTGCTATATATCTCTGATGTCCAAATACCTCATGTTGATAAAGAATTTTTTCAATTATTTGTTGTGGACTACCGATATTCATGACATCACGCGTATCTGAACTCTGAGCAAAATGTTGTTTTGGATAGCCTCGTCCGTTAATTAACTGCATCCCTTGATTAATATGAGGGTATGACTCTCTCTGTGCTTGTTGGGTTGTTTCGGCTGCATAGAAAAATCCAGCTGTTGCAATCGGAAGCTCTGATGCAACAAAGCCACTTCGTTGTGCCGCCTCACGGTAAGCATCAATAGATAGTTTAAAACTTGTAGCAGGTCCACCTAAAGTTGCTAGGAACATTGGAACCCCAGCATATCCAGCCTTGATTGCACTAGCAGGAGGTCCGCCAACTGCACGCCAAATTGGCATCGATCCGTTTTGTGGACGTGGAATAACCTTAGCATCCTTTAAAGGAGCTCTGAATTGCCCACTCCAATTAACAACTTCCTCTTCATTTATCTTCAATAACAGTTCAAGTTTCTCTTCGAACAACTCTTCATAATCACGAAGATTGTACCCTAATAAATCAAATAGACCTCCCCGTGAAGCACGACCTGCAATAATCTCCGCACGCCCCTTCGATATTAAATCAATCGTGGCGAAATCTTCGTACACTCGAACAGGATCCGATGTACTGATAATAGAAGAAGAACTTGCAATTTTAATTTTACTCGTCGCTTGAGCAATTGCTGCTAACACAACCGAATGTGCCTGCGTTGCAAAATACTCTTGATGACTCTCCCCAACACTAAAAAAGTCAATGCCTGCTTGCTCTGCTAGCTTCGCTAAATCAATAATTTCATGAATACGTTGTTCTGCAGAAATACGTTCTCCAGTAAGTGGATTCGGTATATGGTCTCCTAATGTATAAATTCCAAACTCCATACCTATGCTTTGATCGATACGATATTTTTCCATTTTTATCAGCCCTTCTATCAATTAATGTGCTTTCACTGTTCCATTATTGCTTTCCATAATGCTATTATAAGTTTCAAGGGTTTTTAATGTAAGAACGCACTTTAAAGTGGTATAGTATACAAAAGGATACTAAAGGGGAAGTTATGATGGAATTAGAACCAGAATTATGCCGTGTTGAAGACGCTCTAGGTATATTAGTAGGAAAATGGAAACCAATAATATTATTAACTATTTTGCATGAAGGTACTCAAAGGTTCAGTGAACTCAAACGAAAAGTACCAGGTATCACACAGAAAATGTTGACCGTTCAGCTACGCGAATTAGAAGATGAGGATATTATCACACGTAAGGTATATCCACAGGTGCCACCAAAAGTTGAATATTCGATTACTGAATATGGTAAGAGTTTAGAAACTGTTTTAGTGGCAATGCATGATTGGGGAACAGCACATACACTTCGTAAAATGAAAAAAGACAATCAGCAATCAGTCTGACAACGAACAAATACTTTTCTCCAAGAACCACGAGGAATGTAAAAAAATGAAAAACCAGTATCAAAGAAATTAATAAAAAGCTGTTCAAGAATAAATTCCACTTCCTGAACAGCCCTTTTTTGATGCAAATAAGATACGCTCCAATTATTATTCGAAAATGTACCCTCTGATCTTACTCCATTTGCTTAAGCACTGCACGATGCGTTTCAATGAATTAAAAAGAACTCTACCCACCATCACACAAAAAATCTTGACAAAAACAATTGAACCGATACTTGAGACTATACATGAATGTGGAGTTGCTCGAGGATTAAGAAGTAAGAAACTCCCCAATCAAACTTCATACAATAACAGCCTTATTAGCTTTATGCTTTTAAAA
>JBEVEQ010000296.1:0-8246 GCA_040512715.1 Paenisporosarcina sp.
TTTGTTTTGTAAGAAACGGTATCTTGACCATTTAATACTCTAGAAACCGTTGCTACAGAGACTCCCGCTTGCTTAGCAACCTGCTGAATATTTGCCATATTTATTGTCCTGCTTTCTAAGACTTCACTGTTTACATCAAATGAAATCGATTACATTTTTATAGTATTATAGTCTGAAATGTCTGTCAATAAGAAAATTATCTATTGATTTACTTGCGTTATTTATATTTGTTAATGAATGTAACGGATTACAAAACAGTATATTTTGATAATTATATTAAAGGAGGTTTTTTTACATTGAAACTAGGGGTTTTTACAGTATTATTCTCCGATAAAAATATTGACGATATGTTAAGCTATGTTTCTTCTAAAGGATTAGAAGCAATTGAATTAGGTACAGGAGGATACCCAGGTGATGCTCATTGTAAAATGGACGAACTTTTAAATGATGAAAATAAGTTGAAAAACTTTAAGCAAAAAATTAATCAACAAGGACTGATCATCAGCGCATTAAGTTGCCATGCCAATCCGCTTCATCCTCAGAAATCAATTGCGGATCCAGCTGACGAGATATTAGTGAAAACAATACGTCTTGCTTCCAAGCTTAATGTCCCGGTCGTTAACACATTTTCCGGATGCCCTGGCGATCATGAAAACGCACTTTATCCCAACTGGCCTGTCGCACCTTGGCCACATGATTTCCAAGAGATATTAAAGTGGCAATGGGAAGAAAAATTAATTCCGTATTGGAAAGAAAAAAATGACTTTGCAGAAGCACACAATGTTAAAATCGGCATAGAACTACATGGCGGATTCTCCGTACATACACCAGCGACAATGTTACGTTTAAGAAATGCTTGTGGCCCTGCTATTGGTGCCAACCTTGATCCTAGTCACATGTGGTGGCAAGGTATTGACCCTGTTGAAGCAATTAAAATACTCGGCCGTGAAAATGCCATTCATCATTTCCATGCAAAGGACACAATCATTGATCAACAAAATACAAATCGAAACGGACTAACAGATATGACGGACTACGCAGAAATGCGTGACCGTGCATGGTATTTTAGATCAGTTGGATTTGGACACGATCAAAAAACTTGGGCAGATATCATAAGTACACTTCGACTTTATGGATATGATTATGTCGTTAGTATCGAGCATGAGGATGGTTTAATGTCCATTGATGAAGGCTTTACAAAAGCAGTAGAAAATTTGAAACCAATTATGTTAAATGAACCTGTTGGTCAAATGTGGTGGACTTAAGTAGATTATTGCTGCCGTTTAGATTTTTAAATTACACTCTATTGAATTTTGTGCGTATAGAAAAGTATATATAAAAAGAACGAGCTAGGATTAATTCCTAGCTCGTTTTAAGTTGTGTAACCTCTTTAAGGTCCTTGATTACTTACAGAATGTAGGAAAAAATTAATGAACTCCTTGTTTTGGATTCCATATTTCTTTTTGTTTTCGAATATGGACAATTTGTCCAATATGATAGGCATTGTGAAGTGTCAGGTAAGTCAGGTCTGAAGAAATTTGAAAGTTCCACCGTTTGCTCTTTTAGATAGCTATGGTGAAGGATTGCTTGAATCCCTCTCCTATTTCAACAACTCTTCTGGAAGCAACTTAAATCCTTCAATCATCGCTTCTTCTTCCACCTCGATCATTAGAAAGCTTTTGCCATTGTAATTGACCTGTCTGACGTATCTCAAGTCTTGTGGGCTGATTGCAATATTCGCCACTTTCGTGCTGATCTTGATGGACTTGGAAGCATAACTCGGAACAACATGGCTTGCTTTCATTTCGTAGTTTTTGTCTTCAACCACCTGCTGAAAGGCCATTTCCACTTTTTCCGTACTCACATCTTTTATGCCGCTCGCCTTCAGCACACGTGCAACCTCTAACGTATCTAGAGTAGGCGTTATCTCTTCTTCGTCCTCACTCTCTTCTTCCACCGCTAACATATGATTGATTTCATCATATACACTTGCGAGGGTTTTCGAATTTACTTCATCACCAATTACTGCTTTGATAATTTCTTCAAACACCGCTTTATCTTCCTCGGCAGTCATGATTTCATTACCGTTCAATACATTCTCGATAAATTGGACATCGGGCTTATTTGCTTTGTTCGCCGCATAAAGGATGTGATTAATATCTGCTGCGTTGTCCGTGAAGCTAGGGAACAGAAATCCACCAATTGGAGTGGCAAGTTTAATGACGGGATCGGCCAATAGACTCGACTTAAACTCTTTCTCAATAAAATCAAACACCAGTGAACGTTTCGGCAGTTCGGTTTGGTTTATGCTACTGAGGATAAAAGGCGTGGTATATACTTCATCCCGCATGTCTATTTCCGTTTCATCGGGTTGGCGTTTCGTCGTTTTATAATAAGTTCCGCGAATGAAAGTGACGACCATGTCCTTTTCATATGGGCTTTCTTCAACCATCTTCAAGGCGATGCGCTGCATATTCGCTTTCCATTCACCGACCTCATCTGCATGAAGCCCATTATATAAAAGTCGCTGTGTATGGTCCGTCTGACCTTCTTCTTGACGTTGAAACTTCACCTCAAACAGCTTCACATCCAGTTTTCCGCCTAAAACCTTTTTAAAGTTCTCAAGGAACAGTTCTTGCTGCTCCCGGTCCAACAAGGAAAATGAGCGGCTCTCCTCATGATAAATCTCACTGCTTTCCTGCTTGATGTAAACGTTATAAATATCAGCGATTTTCAGTAAATCAGTATCCATCTTAAATTGTTTGCGAATCGCTGCTATGTCCTTCTTATTCATCTATAATTCCAACTCCCTGGCTAGTAAAATCCGTGTTATGAATCAAAATCCTTGGTATGTACAAAAAAAAGAGCATCCTAAGCTACAGTCTAGCTTTTGACACTTCTTTATTATAACAATATTTAAGATGATGAAATGAACACAGTTAATTTTGGATGAGTAAAATTTTTGTGAATAATAATTTGGACTAAGCTGCCCTTATAATTATGACTTTTAGGACAGCCCTGCTAATTGTTATGGGAAAAAGTTTTGTAACTGCTCATTTGCGGCTCACTTTTTTTTACACAAAGTTAGCTTTTTTAGTGATTAACAGTAATTCAATTGAGGCTCATGAGATACACCCTATAGAGCATTTCTTTGTAAAGAGGAATATTTTTATTTTTGCCTTCATAACTTATTATCAATAAAAATATTATATAAAGGAATAAAAATTTATTGTTTATCAATAAATAACATGTTAATATCTAAAAAACAATACTTATGAGAGGTGCATTTCATGAAACCTGAAACACTATTTTTAATAGTTAGCAGTTGTTCTTATGGGCTTTCCAGTTCTTGCTTTATGCATCTTTTTGGTACCTGAGTTAGGTAATATTGCAGCAAAATTGCAGCCAGAGTTTGATTTGATCAAATACCTCGTTACTATCGTTTTTGATGCATCGGCGATTCCCTTTTACTTTGCTTTGTATCAGGCTTTTAAACTTTTACGCTATATTGACAAAAATAAAGCTTTCTCGCAATTATCTGTATATTCTTTGAGGAATATTAATTTCTGTGCCATCACAATCAGTACCTTGCATGTGCTAGTCTTGCCACTCTTCTATCTCTTTGCGGAGAAAGACGACGCCCCAGGTGTCATCTTTGTCGGATTGGTTGTTCCTTTTGCTTCAATGGTGATTGCAGTCTTTGCTGCTGTTCTTCAAAAGCTATTAAAAAATGCCATCGATATAAAATCAGAAAATGATTTAACGATATGAGGTGAAACCAATGGCAATTATCATCAATATTGATGTGATGTTGGCTAAAAGGAAAATGAGCGTAACGGTACTTTTCGGAGAAGGTTGGCATCACGATGGCTAATCTTTCTATATTGAAAAATGAAAAGGCAAAAGCGATTCGATTATCAACTCTAGAGGCGATTTGTAAATCATTAGAATGTTAGCCTGAAGATATTTTAGAATACAAAAGTGACGAAGACAGTCAAAGGTAAGAGAGTTTGATTAATAAACATTGTTGAGGAAAGTAGGGCTTAATATGACAATTAAGGGAGGTATAATCATGGACAGTAACAATTTGATTATTGAAAATATTGCAAATCCCCATGAGCTAGAGAGAATGTTTAGAAATGACCCCAAAGCCTTTAAAAAGACATTCTCAGACGCATGGGAACAAAATCCTGATTCTCAGGTTCTTGGCATTTGGTATGAAAGATTGCATTTCCAGGAGACGGCACATTCAGAAAAATCTTCCTTGCTTCAAAAAGGTTTCATATTCATGGGCATTTTAGCCATTCTGGCCGGTATAAGCACCAGAATCATTTTCCATTTTGTCGAACAGGAAGCAATAGCCCCAATTAACCTTGCTTTTGGTATATTACCCTTTATTGCAGCCTATTTTGTTTACAAGAATACTCCAAAAAAAAGTGTTATTTATTCCCTTGCAGCGTTGTTCGTAATTTCCGGGTTTTATCTAAATATGCTGCCATTAAATTATACAGACAGTATTATCCTTGCTTATTTACACCTTCCCATATTCTTATGGGGATTGGTAGGGCTTGCATTTACAGGAAATGAATATTCAAAAGGCAGCACAAGATTAGCCTATCTTAAATTTAATTTGGAATTTTGCATACTCTACGGCAGTATGGCAATTAGCGGAATGCTGCTAGCAGCATTAACCTTGCAGTTATTTAGCTTTGTCGGCTTGGATATAGAAGACTTCTATTTTAGAAATGTTGTGTTATTTGGTGCTGCCGCTCTCGCTATTGTAGCTACAAACCTGGTAACAAGGAATCTTAAACTTGCTAAGAATATTACACCATATATAGCTAAAATTTTTAGTCCTCTTGTCCTGGCCACACTGTTGGTCTATCTTATTGCGGTTATTGTGGTCGGAAAAAATCCTTTCTTGGACCGAAATTTCCTTCTGGTCTTCAACGGGATACTCCTTAGTGTATTGGCCGTCACCATATTTTCGATTACCGAAAGCGGCACAGACGAGAAAAAGAACATTTCTGATTATATAAATTTTGCCCTAATTGTTCTTGCTCTTATTATTGACAGTGTGGCCTTGTCAGCCATAGTGTTCAGACTTTCTTCTTATGGGATTACCCCCAATAGATTAGCTGTTTTAGGCGTAAACATACTGATCTGGGCCAATTTAATTTGGATTATGTTCCCCTATATGCGTTTTCTACAAAACAAAACCGGACTTTCAGCCGTCCAAGTTGCCGTTACTAAGTACTTGCCGGTCTACGCACTTTGGGCAGCTTTCGTTACTTTTACTTTTCCTTTAATTTTTAATTAGCAGGCTCTATTAATGTAACGGATGCTGATCATCCTTATAAAAACCAAAAATATACAAGTTTTTATTCATAACTTGTTCATTTTTGGTTTTTTCTCATCTACTTATGATAAGGTTCAACGTGATTAATCAAAGTGAGGTTTTTCTTTATTAGATATTGTTTAAGAATCAATAAAGATACTTTACTATCCTTCCTATATATAATTTTTCTAACAAAATTCTCCATTACTTTAAAGCCATCCATTATAAAAGGATATGAATTACCATAGATGAAAAAGTGATTTGAGCTCCGTTATGAACAAATTTCCATAAGCTTTGTCACATTTATTCTACTTTCCTCGTCATGAGTTATGAAAAAACTTTTGGAGGTTATATTATGATTCAAAAATGGGACGTTGTTATTGTCGGTGGCGGGTTAGCTGGTTTCGTGGCAGCAAATTATTTAGCTAAAACCAATTTGTCTGTATTAATACTAGAACGAGGGAAAAAGGTTGGTGGAAGGGCTAGAACCGATCGGATACGTCAACAGTATTTCAATTTAGGTCCACATGCTCTTTATAAAAAAGGAAAAGCCAAGTCGATTCTCGAAGAATTAGATGTACGGCTTAATGGAAAATCCCCTAAATTAGGTGGCATTTTAGTTGAAAAAAATATGGAATACGTAGCGCCTTTTACTCCTTTAGGACTTTTTACAACAAGTCTTTTAAATTGGAAAGAACGTATTGAATGGGCTAGAGTTTTGATGAAAGTGATTTCAATTAATACCGAAAAGTTAGCACAGCAGACATTTGAACAATGGGTTCAGCAAACAGCAGGTTCAGAAAAAGTTCAATCATTACTCTATTTACTAGGCAGACTTGCGACGTATTGCCACGCTCCTGAAAAGGCAAGCGCAAAAATCATTGTATCTCATTTGAAGGCTGTCATGAGCGGTGTACTTTATTTAGATAACGGTTGGCAGACAATCATAGACCAACTCCACAATAAAGCGGTTATCTCTGGTGTGCAAGTTCAAACACATACGGCTGTCAAACAAATTGACCCAATTGAACATGACCATTTTAAATTAGTTCTATCTAATGACGAGGAAATTTCCGGGAAGTATGTGTTATGTACAACAGGCCCTCATGAACTTATTCACATGTTAGGTGAAAAGGCTACCCTCTCCCAAATTGATGCTTTTTCAAAAATGACACCTGTAATGGGAGCCACGATCGATGTTGCTTTAACGCAGCTTCCGAATCCTAAGCAATTGTTCGCCATGAGGATAACAGATCCTCTCTATTTTTCTGTACATTCAAATTATGCTCGACTTTCTGAAGATGCCAAGAGCGCTGTTCTTCATGTGTTTAGATATTATCAACCAGATGAACAAATAGACGGAACTACGGTAAAAAACGAACTTGAACGATTCTTAGAAAAGATGCAGCCAGGATGGCAAAACTATGTAATTACAAGTCGTTTTATTCCTCAAATTAAGGTGAACCAGCGCTTACCTCAAATAGGAGATGAGCAAAAGTTAAGTCGTTTTAAAACGGAAATTCCGGGATTATTTATAGCAGGAGATTGGGCTTCTCCCGATTCTATTTTGTCAGAAGGAGCAGTCAGCAGCGGAAAACAAGCAGCGGAAGAAATCATTAAAAAGGAAAAGAGTTGATATCGTGCAAATTAGTAATGAGGATTATCAACAATTTAAACCATTGTTGTTATCAATAGGTTATCGTATGTTAGGTTCAATCGTGGAAGCAGAAGATATTGTGCAAGAAACCTTTTTAAGAGCGTACCAAATTAATGAACAGAAGATGGTTAATAAGAAAGCGTATCTCTGCAAAATGGTGACGAACCGCTGTCTTGATGTATTAAAGTCAGCACGGCACAGAAGAGAACAATATGTGGGACCATGGAATCCTGAGCCATTGTTGCTCGAGAAAACAGAATACTCTGACCCATCTGAAATTCTGTTGCAAAAAGAAGGATTGAGTATTGCCTATTTACGGATGATGGAACATTTGGCACCAGATGAACGAGCAGTCCTCCTATTAAGAGAGGTATTTGATTTCTCATATTTGGAGATTGCTAACATCATTGAAAAGAAAGAAGATAACTGCAGGAAAATTTTCAGCCGGGCTAAGCAAAAGATCTCACGCGTAGAGGGCGAAAGTTTAAACTATGAAAAGAATAAATCAATTATTAATCGCTTTATTCAAGCCTTTCAAAAGCAAAATACGGATGCATTATTAGAACTTATATCTGAAAATGTCACCCTATACTCAGATGGCGGAGGAAAAGTCAAGGCTGCTGTTCGCCCAATCGTATCTCTATCCAACGTTTTGGCCTTACTATACGGGATAATAAAAAAAGTCGAAGAAAACTTTTATTTTGAAGTTCAAAATGTTAATGGTCAACCAGCAATCGTGATTTATATGAATGATACGATTTATAGTATCATTAGTTTTTATATTAGTAATGACAAAATTAATGAAATGTATATGACCATGAATCCTGAGAAATTGCCCATTCATTAAGAAAATATAAAGAAAGATACAATTTTATCTATAAAAATTAATATGCAATTATTAAATTAATACAACGCCCCAAATTATCGTCACTATTTTAAAGTGCTCATTATTAGGGGTTTTTTCAATGTATTATATAAGTAAGTGCTTATAAATTAGTGTAATGTATTGTATTAAACCTCACTTATTTATGATAAGGTTCACTGAAATAAATCTAAACAAGGATGCAATTAGTATGGGAAAAAAATAGAATATCTTTATAGATAATATAGCATGTTCCAATGGATAGTCTTATTGAATCTGAGTGAGTTCATAAAAAAGGTCTCACCATATAAGTATTTGACTTAAGGCGAGACCATTTTTTATATTGTGACAACCGTATTTGTTTCGGCTGCTTCTATTATACCCAGGAT
>JBEVEQ010000298.1:0-9595 GCA_040512715.1 Paenisporosarcina sp.
ATCTTACTTAGGAATGCAAGGCCTTCATCTGGAGAATCAGGATATTAATTAAAATAACAAAATGGATACCCTGTATTATATGCTATATGCTTTGCAACATTTAACCTCTCTTTTTCATCAATAAAACTTCTTACTGCCCTGCCTATACCTTTTACTAAATGAAGAATGATTAAATTAACTCATGTATTTAAAGGGATAGATAATTGAATTTATAAATTAAGCTGAAATTATCCTTTCCCATAGCCTGTTTCTTTTTTTAGGAACAAGCGTAGAGATCATGAAAATAAACATAATTAGTATGTAATTCATTGCTATACAACCTCTTCAATTACTATCTTAATAAATATTTGAAAAAATATCCATATGAATTCATCTTCGACACACTGCTATTCAAATCTCTTTGGAAACTAAAGATGACCATCAAATTAAATAAAATTTGATGGTCATTTGTTTATAAACTCTGTTAAACGATATTGTTGATAGTAAGGAAATCTGCGACACTCCTGCGGAATAACGGGCTGGCGAGACCCCACAGCGAGGACAAAGGTACGAAGGCTAAGGGCGCCACCTCGTGATCGCAACGCCTTCGTGACCAACATCCTGTTGGCCTGAGGAGTCTTGCCAGTTCGTCCGCGGAAAGGGAGCGGATTCCCTCTTTTTTCATAAAAAATCAACAGTAAAAGTTAACAAAGCTTATTTATTTTGAGTTATTGTAACAATGGCTTTCGCCTAAAATTACATTACTGTAGCTTCAGGTTCATAGCTGATGATATCTTTGATTGTGTTATTGTCGTTCATAATGGCTACTGTAGGCTTATGGTCTTTTGCTTCATCGTTCATTACATATGCGTACGATAAAATGATGACTACATCTCCACGTTGAACTAGACGAGCTGCCGCACCGTTTACACAAATAACCCCGCTGCCTCTTTCGCCAGAGATGATATAGGTTTCAAAACGTGCACCATTGTTGTTGTTTACGATATGCACTTTTTCGTTCGGTAACATACCAACAGCATCTAAAATGTTTTGATCGATTGTGATACTTCCTACATAGTTTAAATCAGCTTCCGTAACCACGGCACGGTGAATTTTTGAATTTAGCATCATGCGTAACATGAGTTATTCTCCTTTATTTGTCAGTATAATATTGTCGATTAGTCGAGCTTTTTCAAAGAAGACCGCAACCGCTAAAATGACGTCTTCTTTTGAACTTACTGGTTTTGTTAAATTAGGATATCCTAATAATTCAACATAATCTATTTTTCCAGATGTTTTTTCTTCAATTTCATTTTTTGTAATGGCAATTGCTTTATTAGCATCACCATTTTTTGAAAAATATTCGATACCAAGTTTGATAGCTTGATGCAGTATAGGTGCTTCTTCACGTTCTTTTGGACTTAAGAAAACATTTCTTGAACTTTTCGCTAGGCCATCTTCTTCTCGAACCGTCTCCACTCGGCGAATTTGTAATGGGAAATTATAATCTCTCACTAGTGTTTCAATAATCGCTAATTGTTGTGCATCCTTTTGACCAAAGTAAGCACGAGTTGGTTGAACGATATGGAAAAGTTTTGTCACAATCTTTAGTACGCCATCAAAATGACCCGGTCTAGAAGCTCCACATAATACATTCGCTTGTTGTCCAGCTTGAATCGTAATACCACCATCTTGAGGATAGATTTCATCTACTTGTGGGTAGAACAATACATCTACCCCAGCTTCTTTCGCTAAGCGAGAATCACGTTCGATGTCTCTCGGATAACGATCGAAATCTTCATTTGGACCGAATTGTGCTGGATTCACGAATATACTCATGATAACTACATCGTTTTCAGCACGAGCTGTTTTTGCTAAAGCCATATGTCCTTCATGTAAGAAGCCCATCGTTGGAACAAATCCTATTGTTTGACCAGCTTGTAAAGCAACATTTACTTTGTTTTTTAATAAAGCAATCGTATTTATTTCAATCATGATTTGCCTCCGTACAATTGTTGATACTCAGCATCTTTCATCGTAAAACGATGCTCTTCAGCAGGAAATACTCCTTGCTTCACTTCATTAACATATTGTGTTAAACCATCTGAAATCTCTTTTCCAACCTGTGAAAAAGCTTTAACAAATTTCGGCATATGATGACTACCATAAGTTACAGTGTCATGGAATACTAAAACTTGCCCATCAGTATCCGCACCCGCTCCAATACCAATTACAGGAATTGACACGCTTTCCGTAATAACTTTAGCCAATTGATATGGAATGCATTCTAAAACGACCATAATTGCTCCAGCTCGTTCAGCTTCTTTGGCATCATCAATTAGTTTTTGCGCAGCATCGGCCGTTTTTCCTTGCACTTTATAACCGCCACTTACACTCGCTGATTGAGGCAATAATCCTAAATGAGCAACTACAGGAATACCTGTTCTTGTAAGTAATCTTATGACATCGTTAATTTCATCTGCACCTTCAACCTTTAAGGCTTGAGCTTCTGTCTCTTGGAACATCCGTACTGCATTTGATAATATAGAATCTACCGAACCATGATAGCTTCCAAAAGGCATGTCAACTACTATGAACGTTTCTTTTGCCCCTCTTCTCGTCGCTTTTCCATGATGGATCATATCGTCTACAGTTACCCGAATGGTTGAATCATAACCAAGTACAACCATTCCTAAAGAATCGCCGACTAGTAAAATATCCACACCCGCTTCTTCAGCTAGTTTGGCAGTGGGATAATCATAAGCAGTCAACATAACGATTTTTTCTTTTTTTGTCTTCATGTCGATAAAACTAGATGTCGATTTCATGTTCATTCTCCTCTCATATGGAGAAGAAACCAAAAAATAAACCCTTCATTCCATAATTGGACAGAAGGGTGTTAATGGTAAAATAATTGGTTTCCTCCGTCCCTGTCGTTTCTGATCAAGGCAGAACTATTCAATTCTCATAAAAAGTGTGCTCAGGTGCAGTTCTAAATAGATACTGCCCTATGTGTTCACTATAGCAGAAACCGTTTATGAGTTCCATTGCTTCGTTTCAATCATTTTTGAATTTCAATATCCGCAGAATAAATTTCATGAATTTTGCCATCATCTGTTCGAACTTGGAGCACGCCATCATTTGTTATCCCTAGCGCGACACCCTCAATTTCAGAATGGATCATAACCGCTTTAATTCTTTTCCCTAAGGTTCCGGAATAACTCTCCCATAAAATTTTCAGCGGTTCAAAGCCATGCTTCACGTAAAGGTCAGTGAAAACTTCTAGATGATGAAGGATTCGAGCAACCAATTGTCCCCTATCAACATGATTTCCTGTAACCATCTTTATAGAAGTTGCGATATGTTGAATTTCTTCAGAAAAATCTTCTTTGTCTTGATTTACATTGACGCCAATACCTAAAATAATGGCTTGAACTCGGTCAATATCAGCTTGAAGCTCTGTTAAAATGCCGGTGCATTTTTTCCCATTAATTAATAAATCATTCGGCCATTTAATTTCTGCTCTGACTTGAGCAACATCCTCAATAGCTCTCGTGACAGCCACAGCTGCGATTAAGGTAAACTGTGGAGCTTTTATTGGTGGAATTTCTGGACGAATAATTACACTCATCCATATTCCCTTCCCTTTAGAAGATTTCCAAACTCGTGATAAACGTCCTCTTCCGGCTGTTTGCTCTTCACATATGACGATCGTGCCATCCACTGCATTTTCTTGTGCTAATTTATGTGCAATTGGTTGAGTTGATGGACATTGCTCAAAGTAATGTATCGCTTGTCCAAATCTACTTGATGTTAAGTGTTGTTCAATTTTTTCTTTTTGAAGCGTATCTGGAGACGATTGCAAGATGTATCCTTTTTTCTTGATGGTTTCAATTATGAATCCATCTTGCTCGAGTTCTTTGATATGTTTCCAAATAGCTGTTCTAGAAACTTGAAATTCATCTGCTAATTGCTGACCAGAGATTGGGATACCTTTTGCAGAGAGTAATCTTTTCGTTATTTCAGTTTTTATGGCGGGATTCATTTTTAATCCATTCCTTTATTTGTTCAGGCTGATTGTCTACTTCATTATGAAGAACAGCTCGAACAATTTTTCTTAGCATTTCTTGGAGCCAAGGTCCACCAGGTTTGTCAAGCCATTGCATTAAATCATGACCAGTTACGGTTAAGTCTTTCATTGACTGAATAGGTAGAGCTTGTTTCATTTCAATAATGGTTTTTGTATCTACAGATTCGATACTAGAAGAAAGAATTTTCGCGTATTTTTCCGCAATAGTTAATGCTTCTTCACTGAATTGATATAAGTCATCGATAGTGAAAAATCTTTGTATACGAATATTGACTGCTCCTATAATTTGCTTAATAGCTATCTTTTGTTGGTTAGACAATCTGTATAATGTTGATATCTTCTTTTGCTTTTCTGGATCTTGGAGTAATGATAGAAATGCCCATCCATTAACCGCAGATTGGTTGGCATCAAATTGGTCCCAAATCGGGGGATTCCACTTCAATGCCCCTGGTAACCATTGGCCAATCGTTGTTTGTTCTATTGCATTTATTGCATTTAGAGGATTGTTACTTAACCAGATTTTTTCTAACTCATTTGTAATTCTTTCAACTGAAATATGTTGTATACTTGATGCGTTATTTTTGATGGCCTCAGAAGTTATTTCCTCAAGCTGAAAGTTAAGCTGAGCCGTAAACCTTATCGCTCTTAGCATCCTTAATGCATCTTCAGCAAATCGATGATTCGGATCTCCGACTGTTCGAATGATGCCTTTTTGAATGTCTTCTTTCCCACCAAACAAATCGATGATTTCTTCATCTATTGTTATAGCCATTGCATTCATCGTAAAGTCTCTTCTTTTCATGTCTTCTTCTAATGAACGAACAAATGTGACGTCAGTAGGTCGTCGGTGATCCAGATAATTTCCTTCTGTGCGAAAAGTGGTCACTTCTATCGCACAGTCGTCTATTAAAACGACGATGGTTCCATGTGCTATCCCAACATCTATAGTACGAGGAAAGGCGACCTTTACTTCTTCAGGCCATGCATTTGTGGCAACATCGATATCAGTAGCTGGTTTTCCTAAAACAATATCTCGAACGGCTCCACCCACGATATACGCTTCAAATCCTTGCTCTTGAAGTATTTGGATTACCTTCTGACTGGCCAGCCATTCATTTATTTTCGACATGCTGTTTAGCCACTTTCCAATAGAGATCTTCATATTGGGTCACAATCTGTGACGAATGGAATTTTTCTTGCACTGTCTGAATAGCATTTTCTTTTAACCGATTTTGCAATTGTTCATCTTTAAACAATTTAATGGCAAGACAAGCCACCATTTCAACATCATGTAACGGTACTATATATCCATTAGAATTATGTTCGATCACTTCAGGAATACCACCTATATCTGTACCGATACACGGCACACCACATGCCATGGCTTCTATTAATACCAAACCAAAAGACTCCTTCTCCGATAAAAGAAGCTTTAGATTGCTAATCGCATAGAGTTCAGATAAATTTTCTTGCTTTCCTAAAAACAATACATCCTGTTCTAGTTTTAAACTTTTCACCAGTTGAAAAATGTGGTTCATTTCCGGACCATCACCTACCAATAATAATTTAGCAGGCATTTCTTTTCGTATGTATGCGAAGCTTTTTACGACGTCTGGAACGTGTTTAACTTTTCTGAAATTTGATACGTGAATGACCACTTTTTCATCTGGGGCGATATTAAAGTAGGAACGTAGATCTGATGTGTCTCTCGGAATATACTCTCTTTCATCAACAAAGTTAAATATCGTTTCTATATGTTGATCAGGCTCAATAAGTTCCATGGTTTGATGCTTTAATGATTCTGACACCGCTGTTACGATATCAGATTTTTCTATTCCATATTTTATGGCACCCTTTAAAGATGAATCATGTCCTAAAATGCTAATATCCGTTCCGTGAAGCGTTGTTACAATGCCAACGTGTTGATTAGCCATATCACGTGCTAAGACCGCACATACAGCATGAGGAATGGCATAATGCACATGTAGCACATCTAGATTTTCTTGTTTAATCACTTCTGCCATTTTACTTGCTAACGCAATATCATACGGAGCATATTGAAAGACAGAATAACTATTTACTTCTACTTGATGAAAATAAATGTTAGGTACCATTCTATTTAAACGAAAGGGCATACTTGATGTTATAAAATGAATTTCATGTCCACGTTCTGCAAGAAGCTTTCCAAGTTCCGTTGCAATGACACCTGAACCACCCACGGTAGGGTAACAAGTGATACCAATTTTCAACTTTTTCACAGGGCTTCCTCCTTTAAGAACGTCTTTCTTGCAATAATCGCCAATCTACAAACCCTTCTTGTAATCCTTTTAATAAAACCTCCGCTGTCCCCATATTTGTAGCAAGTGGAATTTGATATACATCACATAAACGAATCAAAGCTGTCACGTCTGGTTCATGTGGCTGTGCTGTTAACGGGTCACGGAAGAAAATAATCATATCCATATCATTTGTAGCAATTTTTGCTCCAATTTGTTGATCGCCACCAAGTGGACCAGACTGATAGCGAAAAACCGCTAAACCTGTTTCATCGATAATGCGTTGGCCTGTAGTTCCAGTAGCAAAAAGCTCATGTTCATCTAATATATCTCGGTACGCTGTAACAAATTGAATTAAATCATCTTTTTTTCGATCATGTGCAATTAAAGCAATTTTCATGATGTATACCTCCTTTATTTACAAAACGTTTTCTAAGCCATATATTAACTGATCCAGATCCATTACTTTTTTAATTGAAAAACTTACGCCTGACATGAAGGATTGTCGGTTAAACGAATCGTGTTTTATCGTTAATAATTGTCCTTCTCCTCCAAATAGTACTTGTTGATGTGCCACGAGTCCAGGTAAGCGCACGCTATGTACTGGAATTCCCTCATATGATGCTCCTCGAGCACCCTCCAATGTTTCTTTTTCCTCTGGATGACCTTGTTTATGAGCTATGCGGTTTTCAGCAATTAATTGAGCTGTTTTGTATGCTGTTCCTGAAGGAGCATCTAATTTTTGATCGTGATGCATTTCAATAATTTCAACTTCTGGGAAATAGGATGCTGCCATTGCAGCAAATTTCATCATTAATACTGCACCAAGAGCAAAGTTGGGGGCTATAATTCCACCAAAATGCATTCTTTGTGCCAAAGCCGTGCATTCTGCAAGTTGCTCATCTGTAAATCCTGTAGTCCCAATAACCGGGCGTACCTCTGATAATAAACATATTTTTGTATGCTCATATACTTGATGTGGAGTCGTTAAATCAACAAAAACATCAGGTTTCGTATGATTAAATAGTTCTTTTAAGTCAAGGTACACTGGAACTGTGTAGTTGGATGGAAATTCAGTCGATTCACTTAAATGTTGTCCAATTTCTTTATAATCAAGTACTGCTACTAATTCAAACTCGGGATGGTTCATTACCGTATGAACAGCTTCTTGTCCCATTTTCCCGCGCGGACCTCCAATTGCAACTCTAATCATGACTGTTCCTCCTTTAATGTCCATCTATTTTGATCGCGTGATTTGAACTTATCCATTACTCCATCGATTGCCTGCTGCATATCTATATTTTGAGCATTTGCAAAACAAACCAGTACGAAGAAAAGATCACCAAACTCTTCAACCATATTTTTTTCAGCTTCAGACTCTTTCTTTTTTTTCATTCCATAAACATGTTGTACTTCACGAGCTAGTTCTCCAAGTTCCTCTGACATTCTGGCAAGCATTTCAAATGGCGGGAAATAACCTTCTTTAAATTGACCTATGTAATCATCTACTTCTTTTTGTACTGTGTTTACTGTTTTTTCTTGGCTCATTACTTTCACACTCCTATTCCTATCCTATTAAATAACGCTTTATATTGTCAAAACAATGAAAATGAATGATAATTACGATGGGTTCGAAAATGGGAACGGGGTGTTTACGTGCTTAAAGGCATTCGGTTTAAAAATATATTTTTTATTATGTTAGGTGCAGCCATATTTAGTTTTGGTTTTGTCCATTTTAATATTCAAAATCAACTGGGTGAAGGTGGATTTAGTGGAATCACCTTAATTTTATTCTTTGTCTTTAAATTAGATCCAGCAATCATGAACTTAGTATTAAATATACCAATGTTTATACTCGGTTGGCGATTACTAGGAAGAAAAGTATTTGTTTATACGGTTGTTGGTACAGTGTCTGTTTCTGTTTTCTTAAAAATCTTTCAAATTTATGAAATCGATATCCACATAAAAGATGATTTGTTTTTAGCATCCTTATTTGCAGGTGTCTTTGTGGGTATTGGCCTAGGAATCATATTCAGATATGGTGGGACAACTGGTGGGGTCGATATTATTGCCCGACTGGGACATAAGTATCTCGGTTGGAGCATGGGAAAAACAATGTTCATATTCGATGCCATTGTCATTCTTTTGTCTTGGCTAACTTTTTTAGATTCTCGTTCTATGATGTACACATTGGTTGCTGTATTCATCGGTGCTCGTGTTATTGATTTTGTACAAGAAGGTGCCTATGCTGCTCGTGGAGCATTTATCATATCAGGATTCCAAAATGAGATTGCTGAACGAATTTCAACTGATATGGAACGTGGCGTAACGGTGCTTAGAGGGTTTGGTCATTTTACCAAATCAGATCGAGAAGTTTTATATTGTGTGGTTGGACGAAATGAAATAGTTCGATTGAAAAATATCATAATCTCTATTGATCCACATGCCTTCGTTTCTGTTACTGAAGTTCATGACGTGATGGGTGAAGGATTTACGTTAGATGGTGAAAAGAAACCAATAGATTGAAAAAACACACCTAGCAAAATTTATGCTAGGTGTGTTTTTGTTTGTCTATTCTGAACGACTCATACCCGTGTATATTAAAATTAAACGTGTTAACTCAAGTACAGCAACTGCAGCAGCAGCAACATATGTCATGGCAGCAGCATTTAATACTTTCTTCGCATGTTTTTCTTCTTCATTGCGAATAACGCCTAAAGATACAATTTGATTCATCGCTCTACTGGATGCGTTAAACTCAACCGGAAGTGTAACAATTTGGAATACTACACCAACTGCTAATAGAACAATACCTAAAAGCAGCATGTTGGTCATGCCTGCTAAGAGGCCGATCATAACGAAAATCCACGATGCATTTGATGAAATATTTGCCACTGGGACTAATGCGTGACGGAATTTCAAAAATGAATATGCTTCTTTATGTTGAATTGCATGTCCAACTTCATGGGCAGCAATTGCAGTTCCAGCTACTGATGCTTCATGGTAGTTACCAGAAGAAAGGGCGACAATTTTAGTCATTGGGTTGTAATGATCGCTTAAAAATCCGCGACTTTCAACTACCTTCACATCTTGCAAACCGTTATTATCTAAAATCAAACGTGCCACTTGTGCACCTGTCATCCCAGAAGTTGAACGTACTTTTGCATACTTTTTGTACGTACTTTTGACTTTAAATTGCGCGTAAAGTGGTAACAACAAAATCACCGCAAAGTAAATCAAAAAAGAATAA
>JBEVEQ010000299.1:0-3653 GCA_040512715.1 Paenisporosarcina sp.
AACAAGTGGCTTTCTTAGAAAAAGAGCTTCGTTATATATCCGGGATAATTAAACAAAAAGGTCGAGAAATTCTAAGTAATTATACAATTACACCACCTCAGTTCATTGCTCTGCAATGGCTGTTTGAACATGGAGACATGACAATTGGAGATTTATCCAACAAAATGTATCTTGCTTTTAGCACAACAACTGATTTAGTTGACCGCATGGAAAAAAATCAGCTTGTTCAACGCGTGCGAAATGAGCAAGATCGACGAGTTGTACAAATTCATCTATTAAAAGAAGGCGAACGTATTATTGAAGAAGTAATCGTTAAACGCCAAAATTATTTACGTGATGTTTTATCAGATTTCGATGAAAAAGAAGTGACACAATTATCTGCGTCGTTGAAAAAATTGCATCTTGAAATGAAAGAGGATTGAGGCGAATCGTGTGAATGCACCAATAGGTGTAATCGATTCAGGTGTAGGTGGTTTAACTGTTCTTAAAGAACTAATACATCGATTGCCCAATGAACAATTCATTTATATTGGCGATACGGCAAGATGCCCATATGGTCCTCGGACTGCTCATGAAGTGAGAAAATTCACTTGGCAATTGGCAGAGGCCTTACAAAACCAATCTATTAAAATGCTTGTAGTTGCGTGCAATACTGCAACCGCAGTTGCACTTGAATCATTACAAAAAAATTGTCCATTTCCAGTAGTGGGTGTTATTTTTCCAGGAGCCAGAGCCGCCATAAAAGCGACATCTCGTTCTGAAATATGTATTTTAGGTACGACAGGAACCATTCGAAGCGGAGCTTATGAAGAAGCCATTAAATCATTATCCTCATCAAGTTCGATTGTTCCTTTTGCCTGCCCGGCATTTGTCCCTCTTGTTGAAAGTGACGAATACGAAGGTGAATTTGCTAGAAATTTAGTGGCAAAAACGCTAGAACCATTAAAAAAAGCATCATTTGACACATTAATCTTAGGTTGTACTCACTATCCATTACTTCAAAAACATATAGAAGCAGCTGTTGGTGAACACGTTAAAGTTTTATCATCCGCTGAAGAAACAGCAGAAGATGTAATGGAATTATTAACTTATTACCACATTCAACAAGAAACATCTACACCTAAACCCCACGTATTTTATACAACCGGTTCAATTCCAATGTTTAAATCAATCGTTACAAAATGGTTGGAAATAGAAGAACCTAATGTTCAAGCAATTGAGTTCAATTAAACCCAACATTCCCATAAAAAGGAATTGTTGGGTTTTGGTTCGTTTAAGGAAAATATGATACGATAGAGTTCGCGAAAGTATTCGAGGAGGCTATTATAAAATGAGAAATGATGGACGTATGAAAGATCAAATTAGACCGGTTCATATTGATACCGAATATTTATTACACCCCGAAGGATCAGTCCTTATTACAGTTGGACAAACTAAAGTTATTTGTACAGCAACAATAGAAGATCGTGTCCCTCACTTTTTAAGAGGACAAGGAAAAGGATGGATAACGGCAGAGTACTCAATGTTACCTCGTGCGACTCATTCTAGAACCCAGCGTGAAGCATCAAAAGGGAAAATCGGTGGCCGGACAATGGAAATTCAACGTCTAATCGGTAGAGCGCTTCGTTCAGTCGTCGATTTAGAAGCAATAGGTGAACGTACAGTGTGGATCGATTGCGACGTCATCCAAGCTGACGGTGGAACAAGAACTGCTTCTATTACTGGTGCATTCGTTGCCATGACGATGGCACTTGCAAAATTACAAGATACAAAACAGTTGCCTTTATTCCCAGTGACCGACTTTTTAGCGGCAACTAGTGTTGGAATTGATGCTGAATTAGGAGCTATTCTCGATTTGAATTACTTGGAAGATTCTGCTGCTCAAGTGGACATGAATATCATTCAGACTGGATCGGGTAATTTTGTTGAGCTGCAGGGAACAGGTGAAGAATCAACATTCACGAGACAACAATTAAATGAATTATTAGATCTTGGTGACCTGGGAATTAAAGAACTAATAGAACAACAAAAAGTTGCTTTAGGTGAAGTCTCGGAAAGACTGATCATCAGAATCGAGTCTTTGTTATGAAAAAAGTAATTGTCGCAACTAAAAATAAAGGTAAAGCAAAAGATTTTGAAGCGTTATTCCAACCATATGGATTTACCGTTTTGACACTTCATGATGTCGCTGAGGATTTAGATATTGAAGAGACCGGTGAAACGTTTCAAGAGAATGCCATATTAAAAGCTGAGGCTTTATCTCAGCGACTTAATGCCTTTGTCATCGCAGATGATAGCGGCTTAATGATTGATGCTTTAAAAGGAGCTCCAGGGGTCTATTCTGCACGCTTTGCAGGTGAATCTAAGAGCGATGAAGCAAATATGGACAAAGTTTTGAAGGAACTTTCTGATATTGACGAATCTAAAAGAACAGCTCGGTTTTATTGTGCCATCGCTTTAGCTGGCCCGGATTTTGAAACCAAAACAGTGTTTGGTACATGTGAAGGTGTGATAGCGAAAGAGAAAATTGGTACAAATGGCTTCGGCTACGATCCCATATTTTATGTCCCAGAACTTGGGAAAATGATGGCTGAACTTACTGCTGAAGAAAAAGGAGCCATCTCTCACAGGGGAAATGCTATCAAGAAAATCCAAGCTGAATTGCCAAACTTATTCAAGTAGGGAGGTAGCTTGTATGAAGATTTTAGTTATGTCTGATACACATGGAGATTCAAAAATAATTGATGCGGTGAAGGAGCATGTAGGCCCGGTAGACGCTATCTTCCATTGTGGGGATAGTGAACTGGACTTACATCATTCTTCGTTGGAGGGCATTCAAGTAGTGCTAGGGAATTGCGATATGGATTCTTCATTACCAATAGAAGTTAAAACCACTGTTAAGGATACGAATATTTTTATGACACACGGACATCTTTTTCAAGTGAAATCTTCTTTGATGTCATTGAATTATCGAGCACAAGAACTTAATTCCCAAATTGTATTATTTGGTCACTCGCATTTGTTGGGTGCGGAGATGATAAACGGCGTTTTATTTTTGAATCCAGGAAGTCTAAAAGCTCCACGAGGAAGAAAAGAGAAGAGTTATGCAATCCTCGAGAAGTTGGATTCTTTATGGCAAGTGACATTTTTTTCAGATACACATGCAGAATTAAAGAAGGTTAATTTTTCATTTAATGAAAATTAACGTTGACTTTTGACTGTGGCATTTCTATAATAAATATTGTCTTTCATTTCTGAAACGAAGTGAATTTGCACTTGTCTCAGTAGCTCAGCTGGATAGAGCAACGCCCTTCTAAGGCGTCGGTCGGGGGTTCGAATCCCTCCTGGGACGTTTTCAGTAACAAATAGGAACACATAAGTAATGAGAATAATCCTTGTAAATGTTGTTATATCAACGTTTGCGAGGATTATTCTTTTTTACTGAAAGCATTAAAAAAAGTTAAAAAACGAACTGATACTACACAAATGCTACACATTACATCACTTCTTTTTGCATAGCACGGAACAGTGCCACTGATTTCTTTTCGTCTTCTTCCCGCATCTCTTTTAGTATAGAAGCGTAATACTTCGGGGTTGTATACGTCCCAGAAGGCGTTTCGGACTTGTTTTCTTCAATTAGCAATCAGTAAGAC
>JBEVEQ010000317.1:0-7414 GCA_040512715.1 Paenisporosarcina sp.
AAATATATTCATTTTAAAGATCCTCAAAAGAATTTTTATGTCGTGTGTAATCGAGCGTTTACTTCAGAAGAAGGAAGAGATACCGTAACAAGACTCTCCTTCGCAATGACTAAGTTTCTTGATAAAGAAATTACCATTTTGGGTTCTTTACCTGAAGACCCTGCAGTTCGAAAAGCTGTCAAAGAGCAAATGCCATTCTCAATTTTGTTTCCCGAGGCTGAAATTTCTAAGACACTTCTTGTAATGACCCATCGCTTTATTGAATCTTCACAAGAAGAGGTTCATGCAAAAGAACCACGAAATACATTTATAAGTCGTTTAAAGAACATGTTTAAGAAAGGCAGTGACTAACATGTTTTTAGACGGTAAGAAAAAATTATTAATTGTAGATGATTCAGCATTTATGAGAAAAATAATCGGTGACTTTTTTTTCAATCATCCTACAATTGACGTTATAGGCACAGCTCGTAATGGAAAAGATGCCTTAATGAAAATTAAGTCATTAAAGCCAGATGTGGTGACGATGGATATTGAAATGCCAGAAATGAATGGAATCGAAGCCTTAAAACTGATTATGGCAGAGCATCCAGTTCCAATAGTTATGTTATCAAGTACTACTGATAGTGGAACAGAAAACACTATGCTTGCAATGGAATACGGGGCAGTCGATTTTGTCGCAAAACCTAGTGGAACCATTTCACTTGATTTACATAAAATTAAAGATGAGTTAGTAGAAAAAATTTTAGAGGCTTCTCAAGTCCCGCTTAAAAAAATTCGCAACTCGGAAGTGAGAAACCTTCCAAATAATCCTGTTTTTATCGAAAATAGTCGTTCGTCACAGAAAGTTATTCATAGTAACAAAGGAAATGATCATGCATGGTCGGCTTCTCGAAAAAAAATAGTATTGATAGGAACATCAACTGGTGGACCACGTGCTTTACAAGAAGTTTTAACGAGACTTCCAAAAGACATAAAATCGCCGATATTAATTGTACAACACATGCCTGCTGGTTTTACAAAATCTCTTGCTAGCCGGTTAGACCAATTATCTGACATTCATGTAAAAGAAGCTGAACATGGTGAAGAGTTGGTGGATGGTACGGCCTATATTGCACCAGGTGGATATCATCTTATAGTTTCTCGTATTGGTAAAACCTATTCGGTGGAGTTAAATGATAAACTTCCACCTCGAGTCGGACATCGCCCGTCGGTAGATGTACTATTTGAAAGTGTCAGTCAAATTAAGGAGGTTGATAAAATCGCCGTTATTATGACTGGTATGGGTTCTGATGGATCGAAAGGATTAATTCAACTAAAAGAGAATGGTGTAGTGAAAACAATTAGTGAATCAGCCGATACATGTATTGTATATGGAATGCCAAAAGCGGCTTATGAAACGGGTTTAATCGACGAAGTGGCAGATGTCGAGGATATAGCGAAAATAATCATGAAATTCTTGCCTTAAAGGGGTGCCATTTAATGGAGATGAGTCAATATTTAGAAATGTTCATCGAAGAAAGCAAAGAACATTTACAAGCATGTAATGTGAATTTGCTGGAATTAGAAAAAAATCCATCCGATTTACGAATTGTAAATGAGATTTTTCGTTCAGCACATACTTTAAAAGGTATGTCAGCTACGATGGGATATGAAGATACAGCAGATTTAACACACAAAATGGAAAATGTACTGGATGCCATTCGAAATGAAAAGATTGTAGTAACTTCGGCTATCCTTGACGTGGTATTTACAGCAGTCGATCATTTAGAAGCAATGGTTATGGACATTGCTAGTGGTGGAACAGGTAAACGTGATGTTAGTGCCACGGTAAAAGATTTAAATGCAATTGAAAAAGGTGAATTGGCAGAAATTACTTCGTCTGAGATTGCAGCAACAGCAATGGTTGAAACGAATCAACACTCATTTCTGACATACGATGAATTCGAACTGACTGTTATATCTCAATCACGTGAGCAAGGATTTAATACATATGAAATTTCTGTAAGTTTACGTGAGGATTGTTTATTGAAAGCAGCACGAGTCTTTATGGTATTTGAATTGCTTGAAAAAATGGGCGATATCATTAAGTCTTCCCCATCAGTCGATCAACTAGAGAATGAACAATTCGATACACAATTCCATGTTTCATTAGTTACAAATGAACCTGCTGACGATGTTCAAAAAAAATTGATGAAAGTTTCTGAGGTTGTTGAAGTAGTCGTTCACTCAGTAACGATTGAACAATTACAGTCTAGAAATAATGATTCAGCCAATCTTGCTCTTACAGAAAAAGAAACTCAAATTGAAAATGTTGCTGTTACTAAAAATACAAATAGTGCACCTTCTAAAGGTGTACAAGCTGGCAATAAAACAATCCGTGTGAATATCGAAAGATTAGATATTTTAATGAATCTCTTTGAAGAACTCGTAATTGACCGAGGAAGATTGCAATCTATCTCTTCTGAATTAAACAATAGTGAATTAGACGAAACAGTTGAACGAATGACAAGAATATCTGGAGATTTACAAACGATCATTTTGACTATGCGTATGGTTCAAGTGGAAACTGTATTTAATCGCTTCCCTAAAATGGTCCGCCAGTTAGCTCGTGATTTGAATAAGAAAGTTAATCTTGAAATCATTGGTGCTGAAACTGAACTTGATCGAACAGTTATTGATGAAATTGGAGATCCACTTGTTCACTTGATTCGGAATGCCCTTGATCATGGGGTAGAGCGACCGGAAATTCGACTAGCGAATGGCAAACCGGAAGAAGGTACCGTTGTGCTAAGGGCTTACCATAGTGGTAACCATGTGTTTATTGAGTTGGAAGATGATGGCTCTGGTATTAACCGCGACAAAGTATTAAATAAAGCAATTTCCAAAGGCATTGTCACAAATGAAATGGCCTCTACTATGACAGATAAGCAAGTGTATGAATTGATTATGGCATCTGGCTTCTCAACTGCTGATACGATATCAGATGTTTCTGGTCGAGGGGTTGGATTGGATGTTGTGAAATCGACGATTGAATCTCTAGGTGGATTTATCACGATAGATTCTACTGAAGGGAAAGGTTCGTTATTCTCGATTCAATTGCCTCTAACATTGTCAATTATTTCAGTAATGCTTGTTGAAATTGAAGAAGAAATGTTTGCAATACCATTATCATCAATTATTGAGACAGCCATTATTCGTTCAACTGATATCTTAAATGCACATAATCAAAAAGTAATTGACTTCCGTGGGAAAGTTGTTCCTCTTGTATTTTTGGATGATGTTTTCAGCGTTCCAAGAAAAGAATATACCGATGAAGAGTTTTTATCTGTGATTATTGTTCGCAAAGGTGACAAAATGGCTGGACTTGTTGTGGATTCATTTGTTGGTCAACAAGAAGTTGTCCTTAAATCATTAGGTAATTATTTATCAAGTGTGTTTGCCATTTCAGGAGCTACTATATTAGGTAACGGTAAAGTGGCATTGATTGTTGATTGTAATGCTTTGATCAAATAGTACACTCGGAGAGGGTGCGGAAAAATGACAGAATTAAAACCAATGGATGATATAAAAGTAATCGTATTTGAATTAATGAATAAAGAGTATGTAATTCCGGTCAGTCAAGTTCAATCAATTGAAAAAATGATGCACATTACACGCGTGCCTAGAACACCGTCCTTTGTAAAGGGTGTAATTAACTTACGTGGAGTAGTAACGCCAATCATTGATTTGCGTGAACGTTTTAATTTGCAGGGAAGTGAAGCTAATGAGCAATCACGAATGATTATGATCAAACTTGAGGATATGGAAGTTGGTTTAATCGTTGACGCTGCAAATGATGTTTTGGACATTCCTCTTTCAGCAATTGAACCTCAACCAGATGTAGTTGGTTCGATAGAATCTGAATTTATTGGTGGAGTTGCAAAACTTGATCGTCGATTGTTAGTATTGCTTCAATTAGAAAAGGTATTAGATCCGATTAAGCAGGTTATATAACATGGGGATTCATCAAAATATTACATCTATGCATTTAGATGTTTTAAAAGAAATTGGAAATATTGGTGCTGCACATGCAGCCACAGCATTATCCTCTCTTCTTAATAAAAAAATTGATATGAATGTTCCTAAGGTTGAAATGGTGTCTTTTGATGACATGATGGATTTAGCAGGTGGACCAGATAACGTAGTGACTGCAATTTATCTAAGGATTGAAGGCGATGTTTCAGGCAGTATGTTTTTTATTCTGCCAATTGAGCAATCAAATGCCTTCATTCAAAACTTAATTCAAGATACTACTTTTGATTTTAAAAATCCGCCGTTATCAGAGATTGGAATTTCGGCTATGCAAGAATTAGGAAACATCTTATCAGGTTCGTATTTATCTGCGTTATCCGATTTTACGGGACTAAAAATATATCCTACAGTGCCAGCTTTAACCGTGGATATGGTAGGTGCAATTATTAGTTTTGGTTTAGTCGAGTTGTCTCAAGTAAGTGATTATGTCATTGTGATTGACACGGCTATTCACGAAGATGATTTGCCAGGTTCAGAAGATGTAAGAGGACATTTCTTCCTACTTCCAGATCCGGAATCTTTCGACTCGATTTTTAAATCATTAGGAGTTACTTAAAATGAAGATTACAGGGCAGGTTGTCAAAGTAGGTATTGCAGATATGAATGTGGCAAAAACTCCAGATACAATTCGGACATCTGGTCTTGGGTCATGTGTGGGCGTGGTTTTGTATGATGAGTTGCAAAAGATTGCTGGGTTAGTCCACGTTATGTTACCGGACTCTAGTCTGAATCGAACAGAGTCTATTAATCTTGCAAAATTCGCTGATACTGGAATCCCTGCCATGATTGAACAATTAAAACTTGAAGGTGTACAACCATATAAATTGAAAGCAAAAATTGCAGGCGGTGCACAAATGTTTCAATTTGCTTCAAGTAGAGACACGTTGAGAATAGGTCCTCGAAATGTAGAAGCAGTAAAGGATTGTTTGCTCAAGTTTAAAGTTCCACTTATTGCAGAAGAAACAGGTGGTAATAGTGGGAGAACCATTGAATTTGACCCTTCTACTGGACTATTAAATATTCGAACGGTAAACCAAGGAGTGATTGATATCTAATGGTTGGTTCTATTTTATCTAATTGTTGGGCAGCCTTATTGGCTTTCTCTTTATATTTTGCTCTAGCTTTACCTACCGGTACACCTGCATCTATATTAACCGGTGCATTTTTTTGGAGTTTCGTATTTTTTCTAATAACATTTATCATTCGATATTTGCTTAATTATGTATGGCAATCAGAAGAAAGCCCAGTTCTAAACTTAATTGAACAAGTTGAGGTGGCACAGCAGAAGAGTGTCCAACCGAATCCCTCTTCTGAAGAAATGGCTGCTGTGGTCAAGCAAATGTTAAAAGATGAGTAAATTAATAGATAACTGGGGCAGTTGAGCATATTCAACTGCCCTTTTTGTCGATTCATTTGGTATAATGTTCTTAAAATATATTTTTTTACAAATGATAGGGGGATTCGATGTCACAATCTAATCAATCCGACGAACAACGTAACTGGCAGTTATGGATAACTGAAAAAGATCCGGATGCAGGCGATGTGTTAATCCGTAAGTATACCCCCCTGGTTAATTACCATGTCCAACGAATTGGTGCAGGACTACCCAAGAACGTCTCTAAAGATGATTTGAAAAGCTTAGGGATGATGGGGTTATTCGATGCGCTTAACAAATTCGAGCCTGAACGGGACTTAAAATTTGATACATATGCGTCGTTTCGTGTTCGAGGAGCTATTATTGATGGTTTAAGAAAAGAAGATTGGCTACCACGTTCAACAAGAGAAAAAGCTAAAAAATTAGAAGCTAATATCGAAGAATTAGAGCAGAAATTAATGAGACATGCTACTCCTGAAGAAGTGGCTGCTCACGTTGATTTACCAGTCGATGATATTTATCGAACTGTTCAAGAACACTTTTTTTCGAATGTCTTATCTATTGATGAGCAGATACAAGATAGTGATGATGCTGAAGGTAAATCATTCGTCATTCGAGATGTAGAAACCAAAACACCTGAACAGCATCTGGTTAAAGATGAATTATTAGGAGATCTCGCTGATCGTATAAAACTATTAAACGAAAAAGAGCAACTAGTTCTTAGCTTGTTCTATACAGAGGAGCTTACTTTAACTGAAATTGGAGAGATGTTAAACCTTTCAACTTCTCGAATTTCACAAATTCATTCAAAAGCCCTTTTTAAGTTACGAAAGTATTTAACTAGTGAAATGTTAAATGCCTAAATGGGGGAATTCATATGAGCTTAAAAGGTATTGAATTACAAATTGCTATTCCCAAAACGATTGATGCTGGCAAGATGGCTGATCAAGCAAATCAATTAACACTGAGAAATCAGGAAGCTGCTTCTGATGCTATGATTCGACAATTAGAGCGGAATCGTTCTACTGTCACTACGACTCTACATGCTGAAGAGTTACATCAAGAGAAAGACCCAAAAGAACAAGAATCCGATCAACAAAATGAACAAGAAAAAAATATCAAAGAAGCCGAAGTTGTATCAAAGCATCCCTACAAAGGGAATTTTGTGGACTTTAGTGGATAGGAGTTTCTATGTCAGGTGTGTTACTAACATTTTTGTTTATACTTCAATTTGTTTCTTTTTTTCTAATCGCTATATTATTTACTAGATTATCTAATATTAAAGACATTGAAAAAAAGCATGAAGGATTTATGAAAGAAATGGATGATGCAGTAAGTGCGTATTTATTTGAAATAAAAGATGAAAATAACCGATTGATAGAAGAGTTAGCCAGCACAAATGAAGCAAGTAGCAAAAAAATAAAGGAACATCGGTACCCCATTGAAGATGTACTGTTTTCTCCTAAAACAACCGTTTCGAAAAGTGCGGTTGCTAAACTTTATCAACAAACTTCTCCTGTAAAAGAAACTGTTAATGTCAATAAAGAAATACCGTTACAAGATCAGGTAGCAACTCTTTCTAAAGCTGGTAAATCAGTTGAAGAAATCGCTAAATTATTAGAAAAGGGTAAAACCGAAATTGAACTTATGATAAAATTTCATCATGAATAGGTTGCGACTACTTGTTTAATGTGGTATATTATCAAATGGTGTTATCACACACGCATTTGGATAGTGACAAGTGGTCCTTCTTAAATGAAGGTCTTGTGCTCTAGTTGAAGAATGCGGAGGGAAATCAAACCAAACCAGGAGGAAACAAAAAATGTCAGTAATTTCAATGAAACAATTACTTGAAGCTGGTGTACACTTCGGTCACCAAACTCGCCGTTGGAATCCAAAAATGAAAAAATACATTTTTGTTGAACGTAACGGAATCTACATCATCGATCTACAAAAAACAGTTAAGAA
>JBEVEQ010000036.1:0-5562 GCA_040512715.1 Paenisporosarcina sp.
GATTCAGTTTAGCAACTCCCGTATTCGTGATTTAACTTTTTAGTTACCCTTTATTGACAAAATTAAGCATGAATACGAATGTTGAAAAAAAGTGCATCACCTTTTTATCTACATATAAAAAAGCATACGTAAGTCTCTACGTATGCTTTCGATTATTATGAGAAGAATTTAATTAACTGGTTGCTTGATGGTTCTTGTAATGGATATGACTCTCCATTGTCAGCCTGACTAACCACATGCGGAGTTGGTGTTTCTTTTACGATAAACTTCCAATGAGAAGACTTAGACGTACTTGCCGCTTTAAATTCTTCACGCATCATTTTTTTTCTGAAATTCGCTAGCTTGGCAATTAAGAAACGTTCTTTGTATCGAATCAATAAATAACCATTATGTGCTATACGGTTATATTTGTTCAAACTAACTTCACGTAAGTCAAAAACATTTGTTTTGTTTTGGACAGATGGTGATAGAACAAAAAAGTCGCGTTTTTTAAAAATGGTTGTATTTAAATGTTGTATAAGCCCTAAGTCATTTGTCAAAAAGTCCTTGTTAACTGCATTTGGTACTTGAGTATTTTCCATTCTTCACCTCTTCTGAGAGTTCTCTTGTATTAAGTATACTCCTATTTGACAGAAATTGCACTTTGTCAAAATTTGTAATTGAAATATCGTTAGCAAAAAGAAAAAAGGAAGCCACCTTGTTAATATGGTCGCTCCCATTAGTTTATGCTGATTAGGCTTCGTATATTCGCGTTAATGCTTCCTTAAATTCAGGCTTTACATCTATTTCAGAACGAATCAATTTCACTTTAGCTTCAGCTTCTTCAATCGTCTCTGCCAAGCGTAGCTCTAGTAATGTAGCTACAGCCATTGTGCCTGCTCTTCCACGTCCTGTATTGCAATGAAAAAAAACTTTTTTACCATCTTGATAATCCTGTACAATTTGTTTAACTCCAGTACGAATAGATTCATCTTGAAACTCTCCATCATCCACGATTGGTTGATGCTTACTAATATCACTAGAAGATGCAGATACTTCCGCTCGCAAATCGTAAACCACATCAACATTTTCATTTTCAATTGCAACCGGAACATCTGTTACACCACCAATAAAAATTCGATCGTCTACTAATGCTTGATAATTTTTCGTGTTCATTACGTTTCCTCCTAAAGAAAATTTAACGTTAGTTTGCCATTTGTTAATACCAGCTTTGCATTAAACGTTTTACCAGCTTTAGAAACGAAGCCTTGCACAATTTCCGTTGACCCTTTCATACATAAATCTTCGATATGCTTAACACTTAACCGCTTCTTTAAAAATGTTGCTGGGAATGTTTGCTTGCATCCGTCTTTATAGGCGGAACAACCGTAAAAATTCTTCCTTGAAATGATTATGCCTTTTTTACAAGTTGGACACGGAGCTACTTCTTTTCTAGTCGCTGTTTTATCTATGGTCATATGAAAAGTTTTTTCATTTAATTGCGTTGGTACATCTAAAATTAATTGATTTAAATATTTTGCTATACTACCTAAAAAGAGCTCTGAAGAACCTTGACCTTTACCAATTTTCCGTAAATAGGTCTCCCACTTCGCAGTCATGACAGGACTTGCTAAAAGATTACCATCGATTGCTTCGCATAACACTCGACCCTTTTCTGTAATATCCACGATATTTCTTTTCACTTCGATATATCCATGCCGCTTGATAGTTTCAATAATTCCGCTTCGCGTGGCTTCAGTTCCAAGTCCCTCTACCTCTTTTAATATTTCCGTATCTTCTACGTCTTCAACAAATTTTCCACAAGTTTTCATCATGGCAATAAGTTGACCTTCAGTATACGGTTTGGGTGGCGTTGTTTTCCCTTCAATAATTGACACTTTACTTTTCACTTGTTCCTGAAGACTTAGTTGAGGTAAAGCAGGATCTTTTGTAGAAGCTGATTCTTTTTCATTTGAAAATAATGCTTTCCATCCTTTATCGATTTCAGTTTTGCCACTTGAGTAAAACGAGAGTCCATTCACATCTGTTTGTACCGTTGTCTCTTGATATAGATAAGGGGAATGGAACATGGCAAGAGTTGTTCGCACAACTTCTTCATATAAATGACGTTCGTCTGTCGTCAATCCCGCTAAAACTTTATCACTCGGAATTTTTTTAGTTGGAATAATTGCGTAATGTTCTTGTACTTTTGTACTGTCGACATAACGACTATTAGGTTTCCGTGAAACTATTTCAAATGGATGATGAATCAAGCTTTGATAAGATTCAACTTGATTTTCTAGATAAGCAAACTCATTTGGTGTAATGAATTGCGTATCCGTTCTAGGGTAAGTCACTAATTTTTTTTCATATAATTTTTGCATTGTTGAAAGGACCTTAGACGGACTATACTTCCATTTGCGATTTGCGGTTGCTTGCAGGGTCGATAGTGCATGTAATTTTGGCGGTAATATTCGTTTATCTTCTGTTTTTAATTTTTCTATTACGCCAAAAACCGTACCATCAAGTTGGTGTTTTTCCAATAGATCTTCTGCTTCTTGTCGCTCTTTAATCTTACCTTTAACTTTGCCTTTATATTTCCCATGCTCAGCGTAAAATGTTCCCTCTAACTCGAAAAACGGTTCAGGAATAAATCGTTCAATTTCTAAAGCGCGTTGATAAATTAAATAAACTGTAGGCGATTGCACTCTTCCTATAGAAAATACTTCTCGTATCCCTTTTTTCTGTATAAGGAGTGTATAGAGTCTCGACCCATTCATCCCGACAAGCCAATCACTTATTTGACGAGCTTTTGCTTCTTCATACATTAGTAAGTCCTTGCGATTGTCCTGCAGACTAAGAAATCCTTTTCGTACTTCATCTACTTCCAATGAATTAATCCATAAGCGTTTAATGGTTTTATTACGAGCACGCGTGTAGTCATAGATGCTGTAAAAAATATTTGATCCTTCACGATCCACGTCACAAGCATTAATAATTGTATCTGTTTCACGTATCAACTTTTTTATTATCCCAAATTGTTTTGCTTTCCCTTTCGCAATTTGAAATTGAAATTCATCAGGAATAATCGGTAACGTTTGAAGTGACCATTTGGTCCATTTTGGATTATGGGATTTTGGATCTCTAAGTTCTACTAGATGCCCTATTCCCCAAGTAATAAAAGCTCCTGTCGGAAAAATTTCACAGGGCTGAATTTCAAAAAAACCTTCGTTTTTCTTAACTTTGAAGGCGTCGGCATATGCTTTTGCCTGGCTCGGCTTTTCTGCAACAATGACTGGTTTCACCAAACATCCCCCCATTCGAGTTTTTATATGTACGAAAAGTATATCACCTGACGAACATGCATTCTACTTTTGAGATGAGATTCTAACGATTGTTTATTCAAATGGCTATGTTAAATGTTGCTGTTGATATTCCGCAAAACAGCTGCGCTTTCCGTGGGAGAGTGTCGAGTCTCCTCAACGCTTCAAAAACCGGTGCTCGTGTTTTCTGCATCGCTACGCTAGCTTCTAAACATGAAAGTGCGTTGTAACGAAGACAACAGTGTAGTTTAACAGAGCTATTCAAATAAAAAACCAGACATCTCTAACAAACTAGAGAGTCTGGCTTACTCTTATGAATTAATTTTCCGAAGCTCGACGCGACGAATTTTTCCTGAAGCTGTTTTTGGTAGCTCATCTAAAAATTCAATTATTCTTGGATATTTATATGGTGCTGTAATTTCCTTAGTATGGTTTTGCAATTCTTTAATTAGCGCCTCTTTATCTTCAATTGCATTGGAATCACGCAATACGATAAAAGCTTTAACTACATTTCCTCTAATTTCATCTGGAGCTGCCACAACCGCACATTCTTGAACTGCACTATGTTTCATTAAAGCATCTTCCACTTCAAATGGTCCGATCGTATATCCAGAACTGATGATAATATCGTCGCTTCGTCCTTCAAACCAGAAGTAGCCATCTTCATCTTTAGAAGCTTGGTCACCAGTTAAATACCAATCTCCACGGAACGCTGCAATTGTACGTTCAGGATCACGATAATACTCTTTGAATAAAGCGGGACAGTTTCGATGAACGGCAATATCTCCTACTTCTCCTACTTGGGTTGATATCCCGTCTTCATTAATAATGTCCACTGGATTTCCTGGAGTAGGTTTACCCATTGAACCTGGCTTCACTTCCATATCTTGAAGCGTTCCCACTAGTAAAGTATTTTCAGTTTGACCATAACCATCTCGAACATTAATTTTGAACGCCTCTTGGAAAGCCTCTATTACTTGTCTATTTAACGGTTCTCCAGCCGAGACTGCACTCCGTAAAGAAGTTAATTTATAGGATTTCAAGTTCTCTACCTTAGCAATTATGCGATATTCAGTTGGTGTACAACATAAAACAGTGACTTTTTCTTCTTTTAATATATTCAAGTATTTCAGAGGATCGAACCCTCCGTTATAAACTAAAGCTGTAGCCCCTAACGTAATAGTTGATAAGAAAGGACTCCAAATCCATTTTTGCCAACCAGGTGCGGCAGTCGCCCAAACGATGTCGCCACTCTGTACACCTAACCATTTGGTAGCCGCTGTGCGAACATGTGCATAACCCCAACCATGCACATGAACTACACCTTTAGGATTTCCAGTCGTACCAGAAGTATAGGAGAGAAACGCCATGTCGTCACGATGGGTGTAGACAGCTTCAAATGAAGGGTTTTCGTTTGCTGCCAACTCCTCAAAAGACAACCAACCTTCTTCTTTACCTCCAATGATTAGTTTGTTTTGTAAAGCTTCTACTTCTTCATCTATTGAGTTCGTTTCTGCTGTTGTTTTATAATGAGCCACAATTCCCTTAGCACCTGAGTGATGCATGCGATATAACAAATCCTTCTTACGCAGCATTTCTGAACATGGAATCGCTACAATTCCCGCTCTTAAGCAAGCTAAGTAGGTCATATATGCTTCTGGAATTCTTGGAAGAATGATCATCAAGCGATCCCCTTTTTGAATTCCCAATTTCAATAAAGCTTGTGCATACTGATTTGTTTTTTCAATCAGTTCTTTATATGAGATATCTCTTCTATTTTCTGAAGAATCCATCCAGCGAAGTGCTAAACGGTCATCATCAATATACTTCTCTAATTCTGATGTAATATTATAAGATTCTGGTGCAATCAGGTTCTCGTGATTCATTTTCCATTCCTCCAGTCATTTATTTTAGAAATTAATCCTGTTGGAACAATTAGAATTCTCTTAATCATATTTAAATATAATAACCCTTTGATTGTAAACGGTTTAAAGTTTGTTAGTCAACAGAATTTTCTAATAATTATAAGGTCAAAAGTAGATGGAAATTTTCAAAGTTAACTCTTTTGCACAAAAAAAACGCCAAATTTCTAAAGATTACATAGGTGGCTTTTCACCTTTCAACCTTAAAAATTCATCGTTTTTTTATTTATTCATTATTGCTTACATATGTCACATTATGTTAAGTATTTCTTCAAAATTTGAAAACATGTCTCTTCGAATAAATCTATGTCCATAGTGGATTTTCCTCCACCTTGTAC
>JBEVEQ010000069.1:0-2848 GCA_040512715.1 Paenisporosarcina sp.
TACGTGCACGGTCAGCAGCTTCTTTCACCACTTTATATACTTCTAAAGGATCTGTTCCATCAACTGTGAAACCAGGCATACCATAACCAATAGCACGGTCTGAAACATTTTTACTTGCTACTTGTCTATCGTAAGGTACTGAGATTGCATACTTATTGTTTTCCACCATTGTAATACATGGTAATTTATGAACCCCTGCAAAGTTTAATCCCTCATGGAAATCACCTTGGTTTGATGATCCTTCACCCAGTGTTACGAAAGTAATGAAATCTTTTTTTTGAATTTTTGCTGCTAGTGCCACACCTACTGCATGTGGAAGTTGCGTCGTAACAGGTGAAGAACCTGTTAATATACGATTTTTCTTTTGTCCAAAGTGACCTGGCATCTGACGTCCACCTGAGTTAGGATCTTCCGCTTTTGCAAATGCAGAAAGCATCAAATCGCGAGCTGTCATACCGAAATGTAAAACTACACCCATATCACGGTAATAAGGAGCGATATAATCTTTTGTGTTATCAAGAGCGAAAGCTGCTCCCACTTGAGTTGCTTCTTGACCTTGACATGAAATAACGAATGGAATTTTACCTGCACGGTTTAATAACCACATACGTTCATCCACTCGACGAGCCATAAGCATCGTTTCAAAAATTTTCAGTACATCATCGTTAGATAACCCTAGTTCTTCATGACGATTAGTTGCCATTAGTATATCCCCCTTATAATATAATCAAGTTTAAAAAGGAGCATTAAAAGAGCCGAGTAGATGTATACAGCCAAGGAAGCCACATCGGGTGGCAACAGCTGTATGACCCTCGTGCGGGCCACAGCTATTTTAAGCGGACTTTTTAAACATCCTATACTTACATGTGAATTGCTTTGCCTTCAACTGCTAGTGCCGCTTCGCCCATTACTTCTGAAAGTGTTGGATGCGGATGAATTGTGTTGGCAATTTCCCAAGGTGTTGCATCAAGTACCATTGCCAGACCAGCTTCAGAAATCATATCTGTTACATGAGGACCGATCATATGAACGCCCAAAATATCGTTCGTTTCTTTGTCAGCGATAATCTTAACAAACCCATCGGATTCACCATAAACCAATGCTTTACCGATTGCTTTAAATGAAAACTTACCAACTTTAACATCGAAGCCTTTTTCTTTAGCTTGTTGTTCAGTAATTCCAACACTTGCTGCTTCTGGATTTGAATAAATACAACGTGAAACTAAGTTATAATCAATGGCATGCGTTTTTTGACCAGCAATATGTTCGATTGCTGTTATACCTTCATGTGAAGCCACGTGAGCTAATTGTAAACCACCGATTACATCCCCAATCGCGTAAATATGAGATTCTTTTGTTTGGAAAGTATCTTTTACTTGAATAAATCCTTTTTCCACAACGATATCCGTATTTTCTATGCCAATACCCTCTACATTTGCTTGGCGACCAACAGAAACTAACATTTTCTCTGCAGAAAACGACTTCATTTCGCCTTTTAAATCAGCAGAAATCGTTACAGAATCACTTGTTGTTTCTAAAGAGTCAGCTATTACTTTGGCACTTGTAGCAAACGATATTCCTTTTTTAGTTAATAGTTTTTGCATCTCTTTTGAAATGTCTGCATCTTCTGTTGGGATTATGCGATCTGCGTATTCGATTACAGTAACTTCAACACCGAAATCATTTAACATGGAAGCCCATTCTATTCCGATAACTCCTCCACCAACAATTAAGATCGATTTTGGTAATTCTGTCATCATCAAAGCTTCGTCTGAACTCATTACTAGAGTTCCATCAATTGTTAGTCCTGGTAATGAGCGAGGTCTTGACCCCGTTGCAATCACTACGTTTTTAGGTATTAACATTTCGTTTTCTTCTCCACTATTCATTTCAACAGAAATGGTACCACCTGGAGAAGGCGAGAAAATAGAAGGGCCTAACATACGTCCAGTACCTTCAAATACATCAATTTTCCCTTTCTTCATCAAACCTTGAACACCTTGATGAAGTTGAGAAACAATACTTTCTTTACGGGCTTGAACACGAGAGAAATCTAATGAAACTTCCCCAGTGTTCACCCCAAAATCTGCTGCATGGTTTTTAGTCGTTGCATAAACTTCAGCACTTCGAAGTAAAGCTTTACTTGGAATACACCCTTTATGTAGACATGTTCCACCTAAATTCCCTTTTTCAACAATTGCTGTTTTAAGACCTAATTGAGCAGAACGAATGGCAGCTACATAACCACCTGTTCCACCACCGATTATGACTACATCATAATTTTTTGCCATATGCTTATCCTCCTTTTACTTTGAATTAGGATAAACCTTTGCTTGTTCTTCACCGGTTAAAACACGAATTGCACCCTCAGTTAAAGCCTGCAATTCATTTTCTCCCGGATGAACAATCACATCAGCAATCCAATTCACTCGTTTCGAAATAGCTTCGACAAAATCTTTACCATATGCTAGACCACCAGTTAAGATGATCGCATCAATTTTTCCTTCTAAAACAGCACTTGCTGAACCAATTTCACGAGCTACTTGATATGCCATTGCGTCATATACAAGCTCTGCTTCTTGGTCACCATTTGCAATTCTATTTTCAACCGCTACTGCATCATTTGTACCTAAATAACTAACTAGTCCGCCTTGACCAACTAATTTTTTCATGATTTCATGGCGATAATATTCTCCCGAAAAACAGATATCAATTAAATCACCGGCAGGAACAGTACCAGCACGTTCAGGACTAAAAGGACCCTCCCCATGTAATCCGTTATTCACTTCTACAACTCGACCATTTACATGTACACCTACTGTAATACCGCCACCCATATGAGTCACGA
>JBEVEQ010000093.1:0-5988 GCA_040512715.1 Paenisporosarcina sp.
GGACATCCAGCAAGGCATGTGGGGTATTATGAGAGTGCACAATGAAACTAACAAAAATTTGCCTCCTTTGGAGAAATAGTCAGTAATGAAGAGAAGAGAGTATTCTTCTCTTTTTTCTACATAAAGTATTGAAGAAAGGGGGTGAGAAAAATGGAAAAAGAAAATAAGGACAGCCTTTTGCAAGAAAGGCCAAAGCAAGAACAAATAAATGATTTTTTTTGTATCCCAAAGAAATGTTGTCCTGACCGACATCCTTCCCCACAACTCCCTTCCCCGACAGATTGTCTACCGCCAAACGAGTTAGAAAAAGTTCTTGAAGATATAAGTGCAGCAAATGAGCTATTACTCGATCTTGCATTAAATAGTGACCGACCGCCACATGAAACATATCAAAAAGTTTTTGACGGACTAGTCGGCTTACGAGTTGAAATTACAAATCTTCTAGGTCAAACTTTCGAGGGAAAAATAACCCTATCTGGTTTTGATTTTGTCGTTCTTCGAGAAGAAGATAGTATTTTAGTTTTACCTTACAGTCATATTGAAACTATTAAGCCTTTTGGACGATTTGCAGAGCCTTATCATGACGCTGAATTAAGTAGCATAGATCCTTGCTTTCGTCGCGAATTAACATTTCATTTTGGTGATGTTGTTTCTTCATCACCAGAATTAATTCATTTGTTTTTTAGAATCTATCTGGCTATATATTTGCTATTATTTGAAGATGAACGACTTCAAATCGTAGTAGACGGTTCACCAGTAGAGGGGATTCTTACAGATGTGCATAAAGACTCTATTGTATTAAGTGTGCAAGAAGTAAAAACGATTATCCCGATAGAAATGATTTCACTCATTAAAATCAAAGTATAAAACAAGAAAAACATCAGCTTGGACACATAATGGTCCAAGCTGATGTCTAATCTTATAAGAAAAGAAAGTATAGGATTTCGAAATTCTTTCATGTCAAGCTTCAAGCGCTCGCTCGCACCTAAGTGCTTGTGCATACAGGAAGTGGGAAATGAAGACATCGTACCTCGATGGCATGAATATTCAGCCGTGCTTCCTTTACGAAAGTAGACTTTGGATCAGTTCTTTGAGCGACTTGTGCCGTTAGAGTGGGCTTTGCGCTTTTCTTACAACATCCAAAAAAACTTATATTTGCCTATTCACGCAAAAAAGCCAGCTCATTGAAGCATCACTTCACGTTGCTGACTTGTATTTTATATAATAGTTTGTTTATTAAATGCCTTCGTTGCAAATGTCATGTCCTACGGGTAATTCTACTGTTACTATTTTAAGAATCGGAACAATCCAAGTTTGACCATTTTTATGTTCCCTTTTATCAATTTCTTCACCGGCTACGTATTCTTCTGCAACATGGTTCGGAGTTAATACATTGTTCAAATCTGCATTGTCAGCCTCGTGTAATTCCTCTTCAATTTGATCTACGATTATTACAGAATCGTTTTGTTCGACTAGCATTTCAATAAAATTGGAACCAACAAATACTATTCTTCCTTCCACTTTATTCCCATTATCTAATGTAAGCATTGCTTCACACCATAATAACTGATGTAGACGAAAACTTAGCCCGTCTGTTAAACCACTTAATCGAATTTTAAAAATATCAGCACACAAATCTCTACGGCAACGACAACGACTTCGATGACAGCCGCAACAGCATTCATGGGAACAACAACATCGAGAGTATGATAGTTTATTGTAATCAAGGTCGTAATCATTGTTTTGTCGTTTTGTGCAATCGTAGCATGGATAATTATGCTTCTCCATATAACATCCTCCTTTCATTTTATTTTTAATATATGTTTTTTTCAAAATGATAGATGGTTAGTAACCTAAGAGAATAGAGTTATTTTTCTTATTTTGTTAAGAAAAATGGTAGTAAAGAAAACCCTTTCGTAATCTCACCATATGATTACGAGATTGAATAGCGAAGGGACAACTTTCACTTAACTTTCTTGTTCTAATCCAATTTTTTGTAAATTGTTACGGCAGGACTATTCTTCAAACCCTAGGCGACTCTGAGGAGTAGTCTATTTTTTTACTGATGAATATAAACATGTTGAAAACCTTCCCCTACAGTTCATTTAATGATTAAAGAAAAAAATTCTACATTGCAAAAAGTGAATATGTAATGTACAATATTGACTAATTGACCATAATGGTTTTTTGGTCATTTCTCTTTTAGGGGGTAAAGAATTTTGGACAGAAGACAAGAAATACTTGAAGCTGCGACGAAATCCTTTTCGCTCTTTGGGTTTAAGGCTACTACAATGGATCAAGTCGCAAAAATTGCAAATGTTGGAAAGGGTACCATTTACACTTTTTTCGAAAATAAAGAAGATCTTTTTCATGAAATAGCTTTCACTATGATTAAACAAATGAAAGCAGAAAAAGATTCAGTGATTAATGAACAGATGTCATTTCAAGAAAACGCACATTTAGTTTTGATGAAAATGCTTGAATTTAGAGAAAGTCATGTACTATTGTCAAAATTAATCGCAGAAGAAAAAGAAATGCAGACTCCGGTTGTTCAAGCTGTTCTTGTTAAAGTTGAAAGAGAAATCGTCCATTACATTGCAGAACATATTGAACGTGCGATTGAAAAGAAAGAAATTCGAAGTGTGGATGTTCAATTAGTCGCATATCTACTTTTTAAAGCCTATATGGCTTTTGCTGTCGAGTGGCAAGTAACACATGAAGAACCCTTACCTGAAGAGAAGATTGTCGCAGTATTTCGGGATACCATTTTTAAAAGTCTCCATGTATGAGACTCTTTTTTTAAATAAAAATTGACCATTTGAACAAAACGGTCAATAAGTACTGGGAGGATTATTTTGATTAAACAAGAATTTTTAAATATTTTAAAGAACCGAAAATTACTCATCCCGATTTTGGCAGTGTTGTTGATTCCAGTTCTGTATGCAGGAATGTTTTTGTGGGCTTTTTGGGATCCGTATGAACAACTAAGTGATTTGCCAGTTGCTATTGTAAACGAAGACCTTGGTGCAGTTTTAGACGGTGAACAGTTATCCATAGGAAAAGATGTTACAAAGAAACTGGTAGAAAGTGAACAGTTTCATTTTGTTGAAGTCTCTAAAAAACAAGGCAAAGAAGCACTTGAGAATCAAGAATTTTACATGGTGATTGAAATTCCATCAAACTTTTCACAACATGCAACTACACTTCTGAACGAACAACCTGAAAAGTTAATGATTGAATACAAACCAAATGAAGGGTTTAATTTCTTGTCGGCTCAAATCGGTGATACCGCGGTAGAACGAATTCGTGCCGAGGTGAATAAAGAGGTCGTTGCAAGCTACTCGGATAAGTTATTTTCTTCGTTAATGAAAATGGGTGATGGCTTTGGAGAAGCTGCAGTTGGAGCAGAGGAATTATCTGATGGAGCAAGTAAACTTACTGTTGGAGCGACAGATTTAAAAGGGTATTTAGAAAAATTAGCGAGTGGCTCTGTTGAATTAGCTGATGGATCTACCTCATTAGCTTCAGGAACTATTGAAGCCTCAAAAGGTGCCAATGAATTAAATAATGGTCTTGGAAAACTTTCTTCCGGGGCAAGTCAACTTCACCAAGGTGCAGACCAACTATCTATAGGGGCAAGTCAACTGCAGACGGGAGTTGATTCCTATACTAAAGGTGTTGCGCAAGTATCGAATGGCTTGACCATGGCAAATGAAAAAGAGCAGCAACTGGTAGAAGCAATCAGTCAACTAACTAATGGGACTGCTACTGCTAATCAATCCGTTGGGAAATTGGCAGAAGGATCAACTCAAGTAACTGTTGGGCTCGAGACTTTAACCAATCAAATGACACCAATTTTAGAAACTTTACCAAAAGAACAACAAGATGCTCTAAAAGGAGCTCTTGATCAATTGCAACAAGGAAGTACACAAGTTTCCAATGGATTAGGTGAACTTAAAGGTGGTACTGAACAACTATCAGTAGGCATGAATCAAACATCAACTGGTGCTCAGGAATTAATGTCTGCTCATGTAAAATTAGAAGAAGGACTTGGAGCATTAACACAATCATCAGAGACATTAAATGATGGGGCTTTTAAGTTAGCAACAGGAACTGGTACATTAACAACTAAGTTAGAAGATTTACAAAAGGGACTGTCAAGTGCATCGGCTGGAAGCCAAAGACTTTCAGGTGGTTTACAACAACTCGCACAAGGATCTAATCGGTTAAATTCAGGTGCTTCAGAAATTGCTTTAAAAACGGATGAACTTGCCGTAGGTTCAAGTGGGTTGATTGAGGGAACCGAATCGCTGAGTGAAGGAACGAGCACTTTAAGTGAAAAACTAGAAGAAGCTTCTACTGAAGCTGGTAAATTAGATGTAAATCAGGACACAATTGACATGGCATCCTCCCCTGTTGATGTGACGAAATCAGCAGTCAATCATGTTCCCAACTATGGAACCGGTTTTGCACCATATTTTCTTTCACTTGGACTGTTTGTAGGTGCACTTATGATTTCAATCGTTTTCCCACTGGTCCAATCAGCTCTCCCACCAACAAGTGGATGGGCGTGGGCAACGAGTAAAATGGTCGTTTTAGGTGTAATAGGAGTGATTCAAGCATTGCTTGCTGTGGCTATTTTACTTTTTGGTTTAGGACTGGAACCAGTCAATTTAGGTTGGTTTATTGTGACCGCGATCATCACTAGTTTTACTTATTTAGCAATCGTTCAAATGCTCGTATCGATTTTAGGAGACAGCGGACGATTTGTGGCAATCTTACTGCTTATTTTGCAATTAACCACGAGTGCTGGAACATTCCCACTCGAACTGATTCCTCAGCCATTGCAAATCTTTAACCAATGGTTGCCTATGACCTATTCTGTTCAAGGATTCAAAGCCGCAATCTCTTCAACAGATATAGATTTTATCCAATGGAATAATGGAATTATGATGATATTCTTTAGCTTTGCTGTGGTAATAACCATTTATTATTTCAATGTATTGTTTAATCATCGTTTCTCAAAAAATAAAGAAGTTTAAAAAACAGCCGTTCAGGAGGGGAGTCCTGGACGGCTGTTTCAAATCTTAAAGTTGGTTACAAGTATCACAAGTATTGCCATAACATTCATGCTGTTCTTCCATTTTTTCTCCACATTTTGCACATTGCTTCGCAGGCAGGTTTTTAAAAAACTCGATTACATTTTCAATCATTCAATTGACCTCCTCTTCGATATCTGTACTAATACTGTTTTATATATATTTATTGTATTATAACAGATGATCAAATGTCAATACAAAACCTTTTTATTCATATATAGTGTATGTAGAACATTTTAAAGGAGAGAAGCAACTTGTATTTTATTGATAATAAAGGCATCACAGATCCTCGAATTAACTTAGCGATTGAAGAATATGCGCTTAAAACAATGGATGTCGATAAAGATTCATTCTTTCTGTTCTATATCAACGAACCTTCAATCATCATAGGTAAAAACCAAAACACTATTGAGGAGATTGATACAGATTATGTGGATTCTAATGGGATTCACGTAGTTAGAAGACTTTCTGGCGGTGGTGCTGTTTACCACGACTTAGGAAATTTGAATTTTAGTTTTATAACGAAGGATGACGGAGATAGTTTCCGTAACTTTAAAAAGTTCACTCAACCCATTGTAGATGCACTAAAAGAAATGGGTGTAGATGCTGAATTATCAGGAAGAAATGATATTTTAGCTGGAGGAAGAAAAATTTCTGGTAATGCTCAATTCTCTACTAAAGGCCGAATGTTTAGTCACGGTACTTTAATGTTTGATACGGAAATTGAAGCAGTTGTCTCCGCTTTGAAAGTGCGTAAAGACAAAATCGAGTCAAAAGGAATTAAATCCATTCGTAGTCGTGTAGCGAATATCATGGAATTTCTCGAAGAACCAATCAGTATAGATGATTTCCGTTTAAAATTGCTCCACTCAATTTTTGGTGGGGAAGA
>JBEVEQ010000101.1:0-3984 GCA_040512715.1 Paenisporosarcina sp.
ACGAAGATCAAAGTATCAGTGTACGCGATTTTGGACGTGGAATGCCAACAGGGATGCACAAAACTGGAAAACCAACACCAGAAGTTATTTTTACAGTACTTCATGCTGGTGGTAAATTTGGTCAAGGTGGCTACAAAACGAGTGGAGGTCTACACGGAGTAGGTGCCTCGGTCGTAAATGCCCTGTCTACATATTTAGAAGTAACGATTCACCGAGATGGGAAAAAATATCGTCAACGTTTTGAAAATGGCGGTCACCCAGTCACTACACTCGAACATATTGGCTCAACGAAAGAAACGGGTACTTCCATACATTTTTTACCGGATCCATTGATTTTTTCGGTAACAAAATATAACTATGATACGATATGCGAACGATTACGTGAGTCTGCTTTCTTACTAAAAGGACTAAAAATTGAACTGAATGATTTACGTAACGGTACTCAGGATATTTTCTATTACGAAACGGGAATTGAAGCATTTGTAGGTTACTTAAATGAAGAAAAAGATGTATTACATCCAGTTGCATATGTAGAAGGTATTCAGGATGAAATTGAAGTTGAATTTGCTTTTCAGTTTAACGACGGGTATTCAGAGACGATTCTCTCATTTGTCAACAATGTTCGGACAAGAGATGGTGGTACTCACGAAACGGGAGCAAAAGCTGCATTAACTCGCGTTTTTAATGAGTACGCACGTAAAACTAGTTTATTAAAAGATAAAGATAAAAACCTTGAAGGTGCAGATATCCGAGAAGGAGTTGCAGCAATCGTTTCTGTGCGTATTCCTGAAGGCATTCTTCAGTTTGAAGGACAAACAAAAGGCAAACTTGGAACGAGTGAAGCTCGAGCTGCAGTAGATGCGGTAGTATCAGAGAAACTTCTTTATGTATTAGAAGAAAATGCTGAATTAAGTGCTTCATTGGTGCGAAAAGCAATTCGGGCTCAACAAGCACGTGAAGCTGCACGAAGAGCAAGAGAAGACGCTCGTAATGGGAAAAAATCTAAGAAATCAGCGTCAATACTTTCAGGAAAATTAACACCTGCCCAATCTAGAAATGCAGCAAAAAACGAATTATATTTAGTTGAGGGTGACTCTGCAGGTGGTTCAGCTAAACAAGGTAGAGATCGTAGCTTTCAGGCAATTTTGCCTTTGCGAGGAAAAGTAATCAACACTGAAAAAGCTAAGCTAGCCGATATCATGAAAAACGAAGAAATTTCAACCATTATCCATGCTATTGGTGGAGGGGTTGGTGCTGATTTCTCCGTACCTGACATTGCATATGACAAGATTGTCATTATGACCGATGCAGATACCGATGGAGCTCATATTCAAGTATTATTATTAACGTTCTTTTACCGTTACATGAAGCCTTTGATTGAAGCTGGTAAGGTTTATATTGCTTTACCACCGTTGTATAAGGTTTATCGTGGAGTAGGAAAAAAAGAAGTTCTTCAATATGCATGGACTGAAGCAGAACTTGATGCAGCCATTCGTAAGATTGGTAAAGGGTACATGATTCAACGATACAAAGGTTTAGGTGAAATGAATGCCGTTCAATTATGGGAAACAACAATGAATCCTGAAACGCGGACATTAATACGTGTCGAAATAGACGATGATGCACGTGCTGAAAGAAGAATTACGACCTTAATGGGCGACAAAGTTGAACCTAGGCGTCGGTGGATTGAAAGCAATGTTAATTTTGGTTTAGATGAGGAAAGCAATATTTTAGAAAACGAACTCATCCATGCTGAGGAGGATTCAGAATGACACAAACCGAACGTTATCAAGATTTACCATTAGAAGAAGTTATCGGCGACCGGTTTGGCCGTTATAGTAAGTACATCATCCAAGACCGTGCTTTACCAGATGCTCGTGATGGGTTAAAACCAGTTCAACGTCGTATTTTATATGCGATGTTCCATGAAGGTAATACGAATGAAAAACCATTCCGTAAATCCGCTAAAACTGTCGGTAATGTAATTGGTAACTATCATCCTCATGGTGATACTTCAGTTTATGAAGCAATGGTGCGTATGAGTCAAGACTGGAAAGTTCGTCATATGTTAATCGAAATGCACGGTAACAACGGATCTGTTGATGGTGATCCACCAGCAGCAATGCGGTATACAGAAGCTCGATTATCTGCAATAGCTGGAGAAATGCTGCGAGATATACAAAAACAAACGGTCGATCTTGTTCAAAATTTCGACGACTCAGAACTTGAACCTACTGTTTTGCCAGCTCGCTTTCCGAATTTATTAGTAAATGGAGCTTCTGGTATTTCGGCCGGTTACGCGACTGATATGCCTCCGCATGCTTTACATGAAGTATTAGATGCTGTTCTGATGAGAATGGACAAACCAGAATCGTCTGTAGAGGATTTAATGACGGTCTTAAAAGGACCGGATTTTCCAACTGGTGGTATTATTCAAGGCGTAGACGGAATTAAAAAAGCATATGAAACAGGTAAAGGAAAAATTGTCATCCGTTCTAAAGCAGAAATTGAGACTTTAAAAGGCGGAAAAGAACAAATTGTCATTACTGAAATTCCATATGAAGTGAATAAAGCGATGCTTATTAAAAAAATTGATGAACAACGCTTAGATAAACGATTAGATGGTATTGCGGATGTTCGCGATGAATCAGATCGAACAGGCTTGCGTATCGTTATAGAGTTGAAAAAAGAAATTGATGCAAAAGGAATTCTTCAATTCCTGTTTAAAAACACAGATTTACAAATTGCATACAACTTCAATATGATTGCCATTCATAACAGACGTCCAACCATGATGACTTTGCCATTATTATTAGATGCATACATTGGCCATCAAAAAGAAGTAGTGACGAGAAGGTCGGCATTTGATTTACAAAAAGCAAAAGATCGCATTCACATAGTTGAAGGTCTAATGAAAGCTTTATCAATATTAGATGAAGTGATTAAAACAATCCGTCAGTCTCAAGACAAACGTGATGCTAAAAATAATTTAATTCAAGCTTTCTCTTTTACTGAAACACAAGCAGAAGCAATTGTGTCTCTTCAACTGTACCGTTTAACTAACACGGATATTACGGAGTTGAGAAATGAAGAAGCCGAATTAAAAAATACCATAAATGAATTAATGTCTATTTTGAATAGTGAAGCTAAGTTAATAAAAGTCATTCAAAAAGAGATGCAAGCTATTCGAAAACAATTTGCAGAACCGAGAAGATCAATTATTGAAGATCAAATCGAAGAAATCAAATTAACATTAGATGTAATGATCCCAAGCGAAGAGGTAGTAGTGACTGTAACTAAAGATGGTTATGTGAAGCGTACAAGTTCTCGTTCTTACAGTGCATCAAATGGTAAAGACTTCGCCATGAAGGACTCGGATTACCTTTTATTTGAGTCCACGATGAATACGCAACATCAGTTATTACTATTCACAAGTTTAGGTAACTATATTTACCAGCCAGTTCACGAGCTTCCCGATATTCGTTGGAAAGACTTAGGTCAACATATTTCGAGTATTATTTCTCTTGATTCGAATGAAACCATTATAAAAGCGATTCCTATTGTTGATTTCACTGAAGATTTATATATCTTAGCTGTATCGAAACAAGGTCAGATCAAACGTTCATTATTAGCTGACTATCAAGTGCAACGATATTCACGTGCATTAAATACGATGAATTTGAAAAAAGGTGACGAAGTTGTCTATATCAACTTAGTAACGCCTATGGATGATGTCTTCATTGTCACGCATAATGCCTATGCTGTCCGTTTTAATATGCAAGAGGTTCCAGTAACCGGTATTAAAACAGGTGGTGTAAAAGGGATTAACCTGAAAGATGGCGATGTAGTTGTAAATGCAACAACTATCCCAGCTGACGCTTCAGGAGACATTTTCTTAGTAACACATCGTGGAGCAGTTAAAAAAATGTCACTTAAAGAATTCGAATCAGGATCACGTGCAAAACGAGGAATAGTGGTTTTACG
>JBEVEQ010000108.1:0-4731 GCA_040512715.1 Paenisporosarcina sp.
ATATTTTGTGAAATACCGTATACACCATCAATTTGCCCGTTTACCATAATAGGGGTAATTGAGGTGTTTACATGAATGAGAGAACCGTTTTTGTGATAAACTGCGGTTCTGAAGTTTTGTGGTTTGCCTTTTATCACTAATTCGAAATGTTTTTTTACCTTTTCGTTTTCTTCGGGTATGATGATGTCAAGATAATGCATCTTTAAAATTTCTTCTTTGCTGTAACCAAACATTGTTTCACGAATATTGTTACTGCTGGTATAGTAACCGTTTATATCTAATGAGTAGACACTATTTGCATTAAACTCAATTAGTGATTGATATCGCTGTTTGTTATCATTCAGTTCATTATAGACCATCTTCTTTTCCGTAATATCTTTCCCTACTACCATAACAGCCGGTTTTCCGTTAAACGAAATAGCCACTGCATTTGTTTCTAAATCTATTACTCTTCCATCCAATGTTTTAATTTTGTATTCAAGAGAAGAAAGTTTCTCACCATCTAAGAGCCTTTCCAGGCGATTTAAAAAAGTGTCTACCTCTTCAGACACTAACATTTCTTGTAACTTTTTACCCAGTATCTCATTCTCATGACTAGCGCCTAAGATTTTTAGTAATTCGGGATTCGCATACAACATTCTTCCTTCCTGATGAACAAAAACAAAGATAGGTGATAGGTCTATAAGATACCGATACCGTTCCTCACTTTCAGCTAAATTTCTTGTGGCTAGTTTACGGTCGGTAATATCGGAAAAAATTCCCAAAGTTAAAACAACTTTTCCTTGTTCATCTTTAATGACATTTGTGCTCTCTTGAACCCACCTAATAACTCCATCTGAACGGATGATTCTGTATTCAGCCTCAGACGGAATGCCCGATAATAGCTCTTTTATGTGCCTTTCAACTAGATCCATGTCTTCTGGAAAAACGGACTCCATCCATAACTGAGGGGTTTTTTCAAAATCCTTTTGTGTGTACCCATATATTCTAGAAATCTCACTTGAAACCCAAAGAGAATTTTTTTCTAAATCCCTGTACCAAATTGGTGAGCTAACGCTATCAATCACTCTTTTTATGAATTCAATATCATTATTATTTCTAAATAGATCGGTAATATTATTAATATTCATTTTCATTCTCCATTTATTTTATTTTATAAGTAAAAAGGCTTTTTATAAATGGGCTTCGGGAACCCGGCTATCATTGTTCTCCAACAGAACTTTATACCCGTCGCTTTGCGTCCTTATCTTTCAACAAGTCTGCTATTATCGTAGAAAATGTATAGTTTTTATCTTATATTTTTACTATCGTATTAAAAAACGAAAACAACATGGGACTTTTGATTTAATGATGTACTTACAATTCAAAAATCAAATAATTAAAATTGTTCAAGCCATTGGGTATTCAAGAACGCGCCTATAAGCTTAAGCTTCATTTTTTTCCCTTATTTATTTCTACCTCTTCATACAAACTTGCCACGTTAGTTTAAGTTGAAACCTTCACAATTCATTATTTATTTTAACATAAATAACCAAATTCATTTAAAAACGTTTTTCTTTTTCATTAACGATTTCAATCGTTAAATTTTGATAGCTTATGTAATGTAATAGATGGTCTTATATTATTGGACCTGCAATAGCAGCTTCAATAGCTTTAGGAATTTTTGCGCCTAACTACTTTACAAACAATGCCCCAGAAAATCCTATAATTAAAACGATTGAACATAGTAGCCCCTTTGACTTATCGGATACTCGTCAACTTGTTGGTTGGGCAGACAATGTGTTTATCGGAAAAGTATTAGCACAGTCCGGAACTAAATCGTTGGATGGTGTCCCTGAAACTCAGTTTAAGGTGGAAGTGACTGATAATATCAAAGGTGAACTTGATGAAACAGTAATCGTAAACCAGCAAGGTGGATACAACGAAAAAGAATTAATATTAGTTGAAAACGATCAACTACTCAAAGAAGGACAATTATATTTATTTGTTACAAAATATTTGGAAGAAGAGAATTGGCATACGTTAGTTCAATTTTATGGTGATATCTTCATTACCAATGTAGATGAAAAAGAATATCTAATTAAGAAATACAAAACGGCTTATGAAAATGAAATTCCATTTAAAATTGGCGAGTAATTCATAATCTAAAAAAACCGGCTACCCTATGAACTGACCCGGTAATTTGAGACATTAGAAAAAACACCTAGGCTGCCATTGTCCGATATTCAATCGGAGAACGGGAGTTTAACTTTTGAAACGGTCGTATATTGTTATAATCATACATGTAATCTTCAATTTTCTGATGGACAATTGTATTCGATAGGCTTACCCTTTCCAGGGTATAGAAATCCGACCTCTCTATTCTCCATTTCATTTTCCACAAAAAAAAAATCCCCTAAAAACGGGGATTTGACACTATGCTTGTGATTTATGGTGGAAAGGACATTTGCCTTGTATTGGCACAATATCGTCTCCTATAAAGGATTGCTTCCATTCATTATGCGTTGGGTCACCGAAGTGGCCGATGTCAGGATGCTTAGGTAGCTGATCCCATGCTTCTACGCGTTTGCGAACTTTTTCACGTGACATAATGCCACCTTTTTCAGTTCCTTCTAATCCTTCAAATATTTTTCGAGGCTGGAATCCTAGAACCATCGCATTTCCTAGATGACGTGTCTTTCGCTTTTTATAAGCTGGTGCATTTCCGAACACGAAGATAGGCTCTCCATTAAATCGAAAATCCCATAAATAATGATCCGGGTCACGAGGACTGTCTTCCGGCCATTCTACTTTATCAACTTCATGTAAGTATTGGAGAATATCCCAAAATTGCTTTCGGTAATCCTCGATTGTACCCTCTTTCTCAAAAGGCTCTACAAATACAAAGAGACCGTGTCTCTTGTAATTTGGTAACTTAAATAAATCTAAAAACCCTTCTACAGCAGTTGGTAGATTACTCCAGTCATCTTGACTGATATAAGCATAGCGGAGCTCGCCTTTAAGTTCGCCACTCATCCCAAAAAAACAGGGAAATGTTTTATCCGTTACTGTGTTATGAAATGTTTCGTATTCTTTATAGAGCCAACTAGGCAAGTCTGTTCTTGTATGAAAATCTTCTTTGGTTAATAAAGCTTGTTCCTTCGTAATCATTCTTTCGCCTCCACGATCTTTAGTCACACATCTCATTATGTCTAGTCTTTACCCAATCCTAAATTCCACGAAACAACGATGTTCAACTATTTGTAATAAAAAATCTCAACAAATAGGTTATGAAATGAAAAATCTAGGGAATAGAAAGATATGAATGTTGAAACTGGAGGATGACTTATGGAGAAAATAATTCAAGATCAATCTCAAATACATTGTCATAGTGAATATGGAACGCTTCAAAAAGTCGTCTTATGTGAACCTCAATTCATGGAAATTAAAGAAGTGATTAATGATGTTCAAAAAAAGTATATAAACGATAATATCGATCGTTCACTTGCTATTTCACAACATCAGATGTTTGAACAAACTCTGCGAAATGCGGGTGTGGAAGTAATTAAATTACAACCTAGTAAGGACCTCCCTGAGCAAGTTTTCACAAGAGATATTGGTTTTACTTTAGGCAATCGCTTATTTATTTCCGAAATGGCGAATCCGATTCGTCAAGGCGAAGAGGAAGTATTAGCTCATTGGATGAATGAACATGATATTTCATATAAGAAACTATCGACGCATTCGATTGAAGGTGGAGATGTGATTGTGGATGGGAAACGTGTGTTTATTGGAATTAGCAATCGGACATGCATGAAGGCTATTCAAGATTTGCAAAAAGAATTGCCGGATTTTGAGATTCTTCCTATTCCTTTTAATCCAAAGTATTTACATCTCGACTGTGTGTTCAATATTCTTTCATCAAAAGATGCTTTGATTTACCCTGATGCTTTCGACCCAAAAATCGTGGACCGTTTGTCTAGCATGTATAATTTGATCGAAGTGAGCGAAATTGAGCAGTTTTCAATGGGTACGAATGTGTTATCTATTGGTCATAATCGAGTGCTTAGTTTGCCAATAAATCGTGACGTTAATCATCAAATGAGACAGCATGGATATCAAGTGCTAGAAGTCGATTTCTCAGAAATAATTAAATCGGGTGGATCATTCCGATGCTGTTCCATGCCAATTGTGCGTCAATAATAAAAAAGATTATGACCTTAATTAGATAATATGCTATTTTATGTAAAGAATAGCCCTTTAGAAATTTTTCTAAAGGGCTATTTAATCGTTTATTTTTTGCGTTTTCTCACTACTAATTCACCAGTCAATACTTTTTCTTTAATCACTTGGACACGTTCCTCAAATATGGGAACGCGATATAATTCTTCATCTGTATTTTCTAAAGTGGTATTCGTCTGATCGTCGAACATGATGTGTTCCACATAAATTTCTTCATAAAATATTGGATACACCGTGTCGTCTGTAACTATATGATCCTCAGTTGTATCAATTGAATCTCTAAAAGCTTCAGAAAAAGTAGCATTTGGATTTTCAGTGTCTGCCGTTTCGTAATAAGACATCGACTGCTCTTCATTCGCATATCCGCTATCCGTCTCATCAGAAAAAGGTTGGCGAGGTGCGTCCTCGCTAGCTAATAAAACTAAATCGCCATTCTCGATTTTACGTACATATGAGCCGACATCATCCGTCGAAATACCTGCGGACTTTAAAACAGTTGCTACACCAGAA
>JBEVEQ010000113.1:0-5209 GCA_040512715.1 Paenisporosarcina sp.
CCCATACCGAACACGGAAGTTAAGCTCTTTAGCGCCGATGGTAGTTGGGGGTTTCCCCCTGTGAGAGTAGGACGTCGCTAGGCACTAAGAAATCAGTACCGAAAGGTACTGGTTTTTTTGTGTTGTTTTTTAGATTGTATGTAGTTGAATTTGTGGCATTCTCCATTTCGCGGGGTGTATTCAAGGATTCACTCATTGTATTCTCGAATTCGATCGTGCTATTCTTGAATTCATCTACCACATTCAAGGATTCGAGCCACACATTCTGAAATTCACTAAATTCAAACAATTTAACGTGCTTGAAATGGTGTCAGTTGGTAACCCAACTAGCACGTTTACTATAGATTTACTAATTTACGATTTTTATCGGCTTTCCCCATTTCGCGGGGTGTATTCAAGGATTCACTCGCTGTATTCTTGAATTCGATCGTGCTATTCTCCAATTCATCTACCACATTCCCAGGATTCGAACCGTACATTCTAGAATTCACATTTCCAAACAACTTAGCGCGCTTAATATGGTGTCAGTTGGTAATCCAACTGACACGTTGCTGTTAGTACGTTCTTTTAATGCTGCAAATCAGTTAACAGCCTTCTGAATCATCTTCTCCGTTTTCTTAACCCCGTAAAAATAAGAAGACATGTTACAAAAACTATTCCAATAATCACAACTGCACTCGTATTATGCTGTATATTTGATTCCATGGTTCTTTCCATAAAGTGAAAAAAAGGTTCAGGAATAGGTTCATTACGCTTATTTATATATTTTATATGTTCAACAGAATAACCAGAAAGAACTGGTTCCCAGCCATATTGGCCTTTATTTAACCAGATCTCAATAACATCATTAACGGTAATATCCATTGGTTTTCCACCCACATAATCAAGTGCGCGCCAGGACGGAAGATACGCGTAAAAAACCTCAATTCTTGTAGCTTGTGCTTCGGTAGCTTCACTCTTAATTACTTCATCAATCGCTATCGTCATTTTTCTTAATTGAAAAGCTCCGTCTTTTTCTTCCGTCAAATCTTTAACTAACTCATCTTTAACCACTTCACCTGTGATATGAAAAGGTGCTTCAGAATGTCTTTTTTTGATTTCTCCTGGATCCATTGCTGCAAATATACTTGTTGATAATAAAACATGAATGATCATCCAAAGACCAAATAAGGCTGTAATTTTCCTCAAACTTTGAATTCTGATACCTAACACTCCCTCTATTACATCTACACTTTTAGAAATTAATCAAAATTATACCATTTAACATAAAATATTCCTTCAATTAATTATGTTTACCAAACAATTCTATTAACTAGAAATATATTTTCAAGTTTGCTATTGTTTTTATTTCATACATTGGTATAATAAATCTTGTCGTTAAATATTTGAGGTCCCGTGGTGTAGCGGTTAACATGCCTGCCTGTCACGCAGGAGATCGCGGGTTCGATTCCCGTCGGGACCGCCATTTAATTTAAAATTATCAATCCGCAAAGAAAGGAAACTTTCTCTGTGGATTTTTTTGTTCCAAAGATTTATAAGGAATATCAGTGAGACGTGAGAAGTCATGATATAAATAAAGTGAAGTATTGTGGTGTATTCGGTACACTAGAGAAAACATGTGTGAAGGAACTGAAAAATATGACATACATTAAACAAGTCACATCGCTCGAAGAAACTGAACAGTTTGGTCAGAAACTAGGATCTTTAGTTCAAGCTCAGGATGTCATTACTCTTGAAGGAGATTTGGGTGCTGGGAAAACGACGTTTACCAAAAGCTTTGCAAAAGGATTAGGTGTTCTTCGCAATGTAAACAGTCCGACTTTTACGATATTAAAACAATATGAAGGCAGATTGCCTTTCAATCATTTAGATGTGTATCGTCTCGCGGATAGTGAAGAAGATTTAGGTTGGGACGAGCTTTTTTATGGAGATGCAGTTACGGTAATAGAATGGGCAAAGCTGATTGAGTATGATTTGCCAAAAGAAAGATTACAAATTGAAGTATATTATGAAGATGAATTTGCTCGCCGTTTTGAAGTTACGCCTATAGGTGAACGGTATGAGCAATTATGTAGGGAGTTATTTGCATGATTTGGTTAGGAATCGACACATCGAATATGCCCTTATCAGTGGCTGTCGTGAAAGATGATACATTATTAGTGGAATGGACAAGTTCTGTTAAGATCACTCATTCAGTAGGCGCAATGCCAGCTGTAGAAGAGGCGTTGAAACAGGCTAACTTAAAACCAACTGATTTAGATGCAATTGCTGTTTCTGAGGGACCAGGATCGTATACTGGGGTTCGTATAGGGGTCACGATTGCCAAAACACTTGCATGGACTTTGAATATCCCTTTAGTAGGCGTATCTAGTCTTGAAACATTAGCGGGTAATGGCTATTTGTTCAACGGTTTAATTTGTCCAATAATGGATGCTCGAAGACAAAATGTATTTTCTGCTGTCTATACAAATACAGGTGAGCCTAAATTAGGAGATGGACATTATTCCCTTGAAGATTTATTAGCAAAGATGACTGACATGGAAGAGAAGATAATATTCATTGGTCATGATGTAGCCATCCACTGGGATGCGATTCAATTAGCTTTAGGTGAAAGAGCTGTTAGAGCTCCGTACTACCTTGACCTGCCTCGTGCTTCAGTCTTGATTGCTCAAGCAAAAATGAAAGATATGCCCTCTAATGAAGCTACTCATCATTTTGTACCTGATTATAAGCGAATTACGGAAGCAGAAGCCAATTGGCGAGCAGATCAAAAAAAGGCTGGAAATTCGCATGAATGAATCGATTCATTATCGTAAAATGACGATTGACGATGTTGACGCTGTTTTAAAAATAGAACATGAGGCATTTAGCCTTCCGTGGACAAGAGATGCGTTTGTTCAGGAAATGACGACGAATCTACATGCCTATTATGTAGTAGCTGAAACGGACGACAAACAAATCGTCGGGTTCTGTGGAATGTGGCTAGTTATGGATGAAAGTCATATAACCAATGTGGCGGTTACTGAAGCGGTTAAAGGTCAGGGCATTGGGGAAGGGCTTATGCGAGAAGCGATCCGTGTATCTAAGGAACATGAAGTAGTCGTAATGACTTTAGAAGTTCGCTTAAGTAATACGATTGCACAGAATTTATATCGCAAATTGGATTTTCAAAATGGAGGCATCCGAAGAGGGTATTATACGGATACGAATGAGGATGCTTTAGTAATGTGGGTGGAATTTAAATGAGCAAAGATCAACTTATATTAGGGATTGAAACTAGCTGTGATGAGACAGCTGCTTCAATCGTTCGTAATGGAACCGAAATCATTTCTAATGTGGTGTCGTCACAAATCGAGAGTCATAAGCGATTTGGGGGAGTCGTACCAGAAATTGCTTCACGTCATCACGTTGAACAAGTAACAATCGTTATTGAAGAAGCGTTGAAGCAAGCAAACCTACAACCAGCCGATTTAGATGCAGTAGCCGTTACAGAAGGTCCTGGCCTTGTGGGGGCTTTATTAATTGGCATAAACGCAGCTAAAGCATTTGCATTTGCAAATGAACTGCCTTTAGTAGGAGTGCATCATATCGCTGGGCACATTTACGCCAATCAATTAGTGGAACCTATGCAATTTCCGTTGGTAGCCTTAGTGGTTTCTGGGGGACATACTGAAATCGTCCTTATGAGAGACCATGGTTCATTTGAATTGATTGGGGAAACACGTGACGATGCGGCAGGGGAGGCTTATGATAAAGTGGCAAGAGTATTAAAGCTCCCTTATCCAGGCGGTCCACATATTGATAAATTAGCACATGAAGCTGAAGAAGTAATTGCTTTTCCACGAGTGTGGTTAGAAGAGGGATCGTATGATTTTAGTTTTAGTGGTTTAAAATCATCAGTGATCAATTATATGCATAATGCTGAACAACGGGGAGAAGTGATTAAACCTGAAGCCGTTGCTGCTGGATTCCAAGCAAGTGTAGTAGAAGTATTAACAGCGAAGACATTACGTGCCGCAAAAGAATTCAATGTAAAACATGTCATTGCGGCTGGTGGAGTTTCGGCCAATAAGGGTCTAAGGGCAGCTTTAGAAAGTACATTTGAAAGAGAAGGTATTCCTTTTACCGTGCCTCCATTATTTTTATGTACCGATAATGCAGCGATGATTGCGGCTGCAGGATCTGTTATGTTTGAAAAAGGAATTTTGAGTACAATGTCTATGAACGGAAAGCCAGGTATGCCTCTATTTAATTGGTAATAAGAAGAATCGATTTTCTCGAAAGAGGAGATCGATTCTTTTGTTTAAGAGACATACTCTAAATAATGTGGTATCCCCATTTCGTATATTTGTAATCAAAAAATCTCCTTAGTGTCAATAGAGAACATCTGTACTTATGCACAATTTGTTGATAACTTGTGTATAAGTAGGTGGAATTCAACATATAGTAGGTCATTAATCCACCGAAGATGTGTGTAAAAACTTTTTTGCCTGTGGACAGTGTGGATAAGTCTGTTGATAGATTGATATAACAAGGTTTTCAATGTGAATAAATTTGTGGAAAGAAATAAATTAAAATTTGCTATTGACCCATATATATACTCGAAAAAAGGCGAAATTAATACCACATGGTGTCCCATGTGGCATATATAATAAAATTATAAATTTTCCAATTCTTCTTCTAATTCAACCCATTCAGTCATGAACGTATCCTGCTCTTGTTTAAATGTATCTAAATCTTTTTGAAGTGCCATTAATTTTTCATGGTCTTGAAAAATAGCTGGGTCACAAAGCTTTTCTTCTACCTCTTGAATCTGACCTTCAATTGTTTGTAATTCAACTTCTAAATCTTCTAAGCGACGTGAAATTTGCCGTTCTCTCTTCTTAGCATCTTTATCAATCGTAGAAGTAGATTGTTTAACCGATGTTGATTCGACTTCTAAAAGTCCCAACTTTTCTAATCTAATTTCTTCTAGCTCTTTTTTCTTTTCCACGTAATAATCATAATCACCTAAATACTCAAATGCGCCGTCACTAGATAACTCAATGACCTTGGTCGCGATTCTGTTAATAAAATATCGATCATGCGAGACAAAAAGAATCGTTCCCGGGTAGTCAATGAGTGCATTTTCGAGCACTTCTTTACTATCGAGATCCAAATGGTTCGTCGGCTCATCGAGTATCAATGTATTGGATTTCAACATCATTAA
>JBEVEQ010000120.1:0-12373 GCA_040512715.1 Paenisporosarcina sp.
TCACGTTTGAAAGATACACTTTATTAAGAATATATCAGGTAATGGGGGCGTCCTCATGGATACAGAATTACAAACATCGTATCAGGAAAAAGCATATCTTTTGTTAAAATCTGATGCGGAGAAAATAGCACAACTCATTAAAGTCCAAATGGACCATTTGACGATGCCGCAATGTCCGCTTTATGAAGAAGTCTTAGATACGCAAATGTACGGTTTGTCCAAAGAAATCGATTTTGCGGTTAAACTAGGGCTTATTGAACGTGAAGAAGGAAAGCGCCTTCTATCTACATTAGAAAAAGAATTATCTGTTTTGCATGAAGCATATACAGAAAAATAAGTTTAAAACTCAAACTCGTCATGTGTTTGAGTTTTTTTGCTAGATAAAAGAAAAAGAGGTTCTACAAATGATTTCATATTTAAAAAGATACGCAAAAAATTTCGATTATCCACTATTTTTCACTTATCTCTTCTTATGCCTTTTTGGCTTAGTCATGATTTATAGCGCCAGTATGGCTTGGTCAGTTAGAAGATATGATTTTGAATCCGACCATTTTTACAAAAAACAAATCTTGAATTTAATCATTTCGGTGCCAGTGTTCCTAGTAGCAGCGATTTTTCCATATAAACATTACAGGAAAAAATTCCTTATGAAAACAATGCTTGTTGTGATGTTTGTCTTATTGATAGCGGTACACCTAATCGGTTATTCTGCAGGAGGAGCCAAAAGTTGGATTGATCTTGGCTTTGGTAATTTACAGCCTTCCGAATTAGCCAAAATAATCATCGTTCTATACTTTGCAGGCGTTTTTGCAAACAAAGCTACAAAAGGGCCAATTGATAGTTTCAATCAATCTATCGCTCCTCCCATAACGGTTCTTGTTCTAGCTGTAGGCTTAGTTTTAAATGAAGTAGATATGGGTTCTGCCATGATTATTTTTGTTACTGCCATTTCAGTTTTGGCGGCAAGTGGTTTAAAGATTCGCACATTTGTTAAAATGAGTGGTTTAATGGTTGCTGCTTTAACAGTTTTACTTCCTTTTTTATATATCTTTAGAGAAACCTTCATTACAGAAAGACGCTTAGGTCGAATTCAAGCTTTTTTAAATCCATTCGAATATGAACAAGAGTATGGGTTTCAAGTAGTAAATGGATATTTAGCCATTGGATCTGGAGGGTGGAAGGGTCTAGGGTTAGGACAATCTGTTCAAAAATTAGGTTACTTACCTGAACCTCAAACTGACTTTATTATGGCCATCATTGCTGAAGAACTTGGCATACTTGGTGTTTTAATTGTTATTGGTGGTTTAGGATTTATCGTCCTTCGTGCACTCATGATTGCATTGCGTGCTGAAGATCCTCACGCTCGTATGATTGCTGCGGGATTCGGAAGTATTATTGGCTTTCAAACATTTATTAACTTAGGTGGCTTACTAGGAATTATTCCGTTAACTGGAGTTCCATTACCATTTATCAGTTATGGCGGTACGTCGGTTATTTTGTTATCGTTAGCTATGGGTATTCTTTTAAATGTATCCATGTTTGTCAAATATGAAAAAACACAAACCTAAGGGGTGTCATCTCAATTGAAGACGATTCAAAAAATTTTAGTAGCCAATCGAGGGGAAATTGCGATTCGAATTTTCCGTGCATGTACGGAGCTCAAATTAAGAACTGTTTCGATTTATTCAAGAGAAGATAGTGGGTCATTTCATCGCTATAAAGCAGATGAATCCTATCTAGTCGGAGATGGGAAAAAGCCAATAGATGCCTACTTAGACATTGAAGGCATTATAAAAATCGCTAAAGATAGTGGATCAAATGCTATCCATCCTGGTTATGGATTTTTATCTGAAAATGTTGATTTTGCTCGACGTTGTGAAGAGGAAGGAATCATTTTTATCGGTCCAACCTCAAATCACTTAAATATGTTTGGAGATAAGGTCAAAGCACGTGAACAAGCAGTGCTGGCAGGAATACCAGTTATACCAGGTAGTGACGGGCCTGTTCAAACAGTTGAAGAAGTTCGTGTTTTTGGAGAAAACAATGGATACCCCCTCATGATTAAAGCGTCTCTTGGAGGCGGTGGGCGTGGAATGCGCATTGTTCCAACTGAACAAGATTTAGAGTCTGCCTATGAACGGGCGAAATCGGAAGCGAAAGCAGCGTTTGGTTCAGATGAAGTATATGTAGAAAAATTTGTTGAAAAACCAAAACATATTGAAGTACAAATATTAGGTGATAAGCAAGGGAATTTAGTTCATTTATATGAACGCGATTGTTCAATTCAACGTAGACATCAAAAAGTAGTAGAAATTGCACCATCTAATTCAATAAGCGCAGACCTACGAAATCGCATTTGTGAGGCTGCTGTTCAGTTAATGAATAAAGTTCAATATATAAATGCGGGAACAGTAGAATTTTTAGTGGCTGGAGAAGATTTTTATTTCATCGAAGTAAATCCTCGTATTCAAGTGGAACATACGATTACAGAGATGGTCACTGGTATTGATATTGTTCACACTCAAATACATATTGCAGATGGGAGTTCACTGCATGAAGATGAAATTGGAATTCCAATACAAGAAAATATTCCATTATTCGGATTCGCTATTCAGTCTCGTGTAACGACGGAAGATCCATTAAATCAATTCATGCCTGATACAGGAAAGTTAATGGTTTATCGATCCGGTGGAGGATTTGGTGTTCGTTTAGATGCAGGGAATGGGTTCCAGGGAGCGGTAATAACTCCTTACTATGATTCTTTACTTGTCAAAGTTTCTACGTGGGGTATGACTTTTAAAGAAGCTGCTGCCAAAATGGATCGTAATTTACAGGAATTTAGAATACGTGGTATCAAAACGAATATTCCTTTCTTAGAGAATGTAGTTAAGCATCATCATTTTTTATCGGGCAAATTCGATACTAGTTTTATCGATTCAACGCCGGAGTTATTTTTATTCCCAACTCGTAAAGACCGGGGTTCTAAACTACTAAATTATATTGGTAATGTTACCGTAAATGGTTTTCCTGGCATTGAAAAGGATTCAAAACCTGTATTTTCTCTTCCTAGAAAACCTGAAATAGACCGTCCTACATGGCAATTGTCTGGAACGAAGCAAATTCTAGACGAACGTGGATCGGAAGGGTTAGTTAAGTGGATTCAAGAACAAAAAGATGTTTTAATTACCGATACTACATTTAGAGATGCGCATCAATCACTTCTTGCGACACGGGTTCGTTCACATGATATGTATGAAATTGCTGAACAATCTGCCGTAGGTATGCATGATGCATTTTCGTTTGAAATGTGGGGAGGCGCAACATTTGATGTTGCCTACCGTTTCTTAAAAGAAAATCCATGGGATCGTTTAATAAAAATGCGTCAGATGATACCAAATGTTCTCTTACAAATGCTGGTACGTGGAGCAAATGCCGTAGGATATAAAAATTATCCTGACAATGTTATCCGTGAATTTATTCAGTCATCTGCTGAAGCGGGAATCGATGTTTTCCGTATATTCGATAGTTTAAACTGGATTAAGGGTATGGAAGTTGCCATCGATGCAACGCGTCAATCAGGAAAAATTGCTGAAGCTTCTATCTGTTATACAGGCGATATTTTAGATGATAACCGTGCAAAATATACCGTGTCTTATTATAAAGAAATGGCTAAAGAGTTAGAAGCAGCAGGTGCTCATATATTAGCCATTAAAGATATGGCAGGTCTCCTGAAACCTGAAGCTGCCTACAGATTAATATCTGAGTTAAAAGATACTGTCAGCTTGCCTATTCATTTGCATACGCATGATACAAGTGGGAATGGTATTTATATGTATGGTCGTGCAATCGATGCTGGTGTTGATATCGTAGATACAGCCCTAGGAACTATGGCAGGACTTACTTCACAACCGAGTGCTAACAGTTTGTCTTATGCTTTAAACGGTAGCAAAAGAGGAGTACGAGTTGATGTAAAAGCATTAGAACAATTATCTCAATATTGGGAAGATGTACGTAAATATTATCAGGATTTCGAATCTGGCATGATGAGTCCACATACAGAGATTTATGTTCATGAAATGCCTGGAGGTCAATATAGTAATTTACAGCAGCAAGCTAAGGCGGTTGGTCTTGGAGATCGTTTTGAAGAAGTGAAAGATATGTACTCTCGTGTTAATTTAATGTTTGGTGATGTTGTAAAAGTAACACCGTCATCTAAAGTGGTGGGAGACATGGCATTATTCATGGTTCAAAATGATTTAGATGAGAAATCTGTTTTAATCAGAGGAGAAAGTATTGATTTTCCAGATTCCGTTATTGAGTTTTTCCAAGGGTATATTGGACAACCATATGGTGGCTTCCCTAAGGAGTTACAAAAAGTCATTTTGAAAGATCGAGAAGCAATAACAGTGCGTCCAGGTGAATTGCTTGAACCAGTCGATTTTAGAGCATTAAGAGATGAATTATTCCATAAACTGAATCGTCCGGTTGATAGTCATGAAGTTTTAGCCTATGCTTTGTATCCAAAAGTGTATGAAGAATATGCAGAAGTTGTTAAGAAGTTTGGAGACGTTTCGGTTTTAGATACACCTACATTTCTATATGGCATGCGTTTAGGTGAAGAAATAGAGGTGGAAATTGAAAAAGGGAAGACTTTAATCGTCAAAATGGTATCCATTAGCCAACCACAAACGGATGGTAATCGTGTGATTTATTTTGAATTAAATGGTCAACCTCGCGAAATTATCATACAGGATTTGAATGTGGAGACGACAGGAACACAAGTGATGAAAGCTGATACATCCAATCCAAATCATATTGGAGCTACTATGCCTGGCACTGTCTTGAAAGTTGTAGCATCTAACGGAGCGACTGTTAAGAGAGGTGAGCATCTCTTAATTACAGAAGCCATGAAAATGGAAACAACCGTACAAGCACCTTTCGATGGTACCATTAAAGAGATTTATGTTTCAGCAGGTACTTCTATAGCGCCAGGAGATTTATTAATTGAAATTGAGAAGGCATAAGAAAAAGACAGGCCCACAGTAAAATGTGGACCTGTCTTTTTTCTAAGGGTTAAGATAAATTGGTATAATAAAAACACAACTAACACCATTTTTTGGTGTAGTTGTGTTTTCTAATTTCTACTTTTAGAACGACTACGAGATAGTAGCAAAATCATATAGCATAATAAACCAAATAATAGAGATATTAAAAGTGAATGTAAAAGGGCAATGAGCAGGCTTAATTTTGTTAAAACTACTAGCATCCCTGTAGTTGCTTGAAGCGTAACGATGATAAACGCAATTATCCATCCGTAATACAACACTCTTTGTTCCTTATAATTTTTAAAGGCATGCCAAGCGATTCCTGCAATCCAAAGAAAAATAATTGCAGCAGCAGTTCTGTGTCCCATCTGAACCCATTCGTACATATTTGTTGGCAATGAAAATTGTTCATTTTGACAGAGTGGCCAATCTGAACAAATCAGGCTGGAATTGGTATGCCTTACGAGAGCACCGGTATATACCACAACATAGGAATATAAGGCTACTCCTATGGTATTCAACCCTAAGGTTTTCCCAATTCGTAATTTATCTGCATCAAATTTTCGATCCACTTCAAAAATGAGAAGAGTTAATAAAAGAACTGAAGCAAAAGAAATGAGCGAAATTCCAAAATGTAAAGCCAAGATAAAGTCGCCTTGACCCCATTTAACCTGAGCAGCACCAATCAATGCTTGTAATATGAGGAAGAACATCGCAAGAAATGCTAAAAATTTTGTTTCTCTAACATGACCGAGAGCTCGCCATGACCAAACAGATAATATAAGAATTAATATACCGACCGCTCCAGTAACAAGACGGTGAGAGAATTCGATTAATACTTCAGTTGTAATTTCATCCGGAATTAGTTGTCCATTGCATCCGGGCCAATGTCTGCCACAACCCATACCACTATCTGTTTTGGTGACAAGTGCACCACCTAATAAGATAAGTAACATTCCAATCGTTGCAGCAACAGCAAACCATTTCAGGTATTTACTTTGTTGCATGAGTGCACCTACTTTGCCTTTACTGATTATCTTTAATAAAAAAATATTTAAATCAATTTAGATGATACCTGCTTGTTTGATAATAGCTAAGAATAGGGTAAAAAACAATGTATAAGTAGGAAAAAAAGGTTTTATAAAAGTCATTTCACAAATTGTTCATAAAAAAGCCCCTTTCCATTCACATATGTTTTGGGAAAATGGATTACTATAGATATGTTGTGTCGAAATGATGGGCAAAATTGTTTGTCATTTCTAGCGAATTTCAACTTACTTATAGAAAAAACTACAGTTTTTCGATATAGTAAGTGTAGCGGAATATGCTTACAACTATGAAAGGAGGAGTTTCATGTCAAACGGTCGCTCGTTAACTGCAATTGCAGAGGCGGATCCTGAAACAACTACGTTTGTGAAGGACTTTCTTGCATTAATTAAAATTGGCATAGTTAACTCTAATCTCGTGACGACATTTACGGGGTTATGGCTAGCATTTCAATTCTCTAATCGTCATTTTTTAAATGAACTGGATCTCATGTTTTATACACTTTTTGGTGCAGCATTGATCATTGCGGGCTCTGGCGCTATGAATAACTTCATTGATCGGGATATCGATCCAATTATGTCGAGAACAAAATCTAGACCAACTGTTACAGGTCGTTTCGCACCAGCACCCGTTTTGGCCATTGCTCTATCCTTTTTGGTTGTTGGCGAAATTTTGTTATTTATGGCATCGGTTTCTGCCGGTGTATGGGGACTGGCTGGAATTATCAGCTATGTTGTTTTGTACACCATGTGGTCCAAGAGAAAGCATGTAAGCAATACGATTGTTGGTAGTATTTCAGGTGCCATTCCGCCAGTCATTGGATGGGCTGCAGTTGAACCAACACTTGGATGGGGAGCTTTAGCATTATTCCTCATAATGTTTGCATGGCAGCCCCCACATTTCTACGCTTTAGCTATGAAACGGACAGAAGAATATCGAGCAGCAGGTATTCCAATGCTACCTGTTGTAAAAGGTTTTGCTCGAACAAAAAAATCAATGTTGTTGTGGGTACTCATTCTTTTTCCTCTGCCGTTTTTACTTATGGATCTTGGAACGTGGTTCCTAATACTAGCTACTGCGTTAAATGTGGGATGGGTCGTACTTGCAATAAAAGGATTTAAAGCGGAAGATGATTTAAAATGGGCAAATGGTATGTTTATTTATTCGTTAAATTACATGACAATCCTATTTGTATCGATGATTATTTTCTCGATTTTCAGTTGAAATTTGAATTCTTACATACAAGAATTTAAATAGAACTGAACCTCAGTCCTATGAACACATGAATACAACTACGAAAGAGGGGTTTGATTAAGCTATGATGAAAGGGCTCAAAAAGTGGCGTCTCTTTTCAATGCTGACAGCTCTAATGGTCTTCTTGGCTGGATGTGGTGAAGAGCATTTATCGACACTTACTCCCGCAGGACAAGTCGGCAGAGATCAATACAATTTAATGATATTATCAACTGGAATTATGGTATTAGTTATCATCGTTGTAATGGTTGTTTATGTCATTGCAATTATGAAGTTCCGTCGTTCTAAGCTTGGGGAAGAATTCGTCCCAAAACAAGTTGAAGGAAATCACGTATTAGAAATTATTTGGACATCAGTTCCGATTATCCTTTTACTAATTTTAGCTGTTCCAACTGTAACTGCTACATATAACTTAGCTGATACTAAAGGTATGGATGCAAAAGATGAAAAAGGCAACAAAACTGCAGTTACTGTAAATGTTGAAGCTAATCTTTATTGGTGGGAATTTGAATATCCGGATCTAGGAATTGTGACAGCACAAGAACTAGTAGTTCCTACTGGAGAAAAAGTTTATTTCAATTTGAAAGCCGCTGATGTAAAGCATTCATTCTGGATACCAGCAGCTGGTGGTAAATTGGATACAAACGTTGAAGGGATTAACACATTCTATTTAGATTTCGACAATCCTTCTGAGTCTCTTGAAGATGGTGTGTTTTATGGTAAATGTGCTGAGCTTTGTGGACCTTCACATGCATTGATGGACTTTAAAGTGAAAACTTTAGAGCGCGAAGACTTTAATGCATGGGTAGAAAATATGAAAGCTTCAGCTGATCAAGCAGCACCAGAATCAGATGTTGCACAGCAAGGTCAAGAACTATTTGAACAAAGCTGTATCACATGTCACGCAGTATCTGGTGAAGGAACTACAGGTGGAGTTGGACCTAACTTGGCAACATTTGGAGATCGTAACCGAGTTGCAGGTTTTTTAGAACATAACGAAGAAAATGTTAAAGCTTGGATTAATAATCCTCAAAAATATAAACCAGGCAACAGAATGCCACAACCTGAAAATTTACCACAAAGAAATGGTAAAGAACTTACAGATCAAGAGCTTACTGCTCTTACAGAATATTTAATGGGACTATCTGTAGAAGATTAATCTTCTAGAGAATGACAAGAAGGAGGTTAAAGTTGTGAGTTCAATCGCACAAAAAAAAGGCATTGGTGCCACTCTATGGGACTATTTAACAACAGTTGACCATAAGAAGATTGCCATCCTTTACCTCATTACCGGTGGATTCTTCTTTATGGTCGGTGGTATTGAGGCTATGCTTATTCGTATCCAACTTGCACAACCTGATAGTGACTTTATGAGTGCAGGTTTATATAACGAAGTTATGACGATGCATGGTACAACCATGATTTTCCTGGCAGCTATGCCATTGTTATTAGGTTTTATGAATGCCGTCATGCCACTACAAATTGGAGCACGTGACGTTGCCTTCCCGTTTTTGAACTCTTTAGGGTTTTGGTTATTCTTCTTTGGGGGAATTTTCTTGAACTTATCTTGGTTCTTGGGCGGAGCACCAGATGCTGGGTGGACTTCTTATGCATCTCTTTCATTAGCTTCACCAGGTCACGGGATTGACTTTTATATATTGGGTCTCCTAATTTCCGGTTTCGGTACATTAATCGGGGGGATTAACTTCCTTGTAACGATTATTAACATGCGTGCACCAGGGATGACCTACATGCGTATGCCACTTTTCACTTGGTCAACGTTTGTAGCATCCGCATTAATTCTATTCGCTTTCCCTCCTTTGACTGTGGGGATTGTCTTCATGATGGTTGACCGTATGTTCGATGGTAATTTCTTCGATCATACAATGGGTGGAAACACCATTATCTGGGAACATTTATTCTGGATTTTCGGACATCCTGAAGTATATATTTTAATTTTACCTGCATTTGGTATTTTTTCTGAAATATTCGCAACTTTCTCTCGTAAACGTTTATTTGGTTACTCAGCAATGGTCTTTGCAACTGTATTAATCGGTTTCCTAGGTTTCATGGTATGGGCTCACCATATGTTTACAGTAGGTATGGGACCAACCGCGAACGCAATTTTTGCTGTAGCAACAATGGCAATTGCCGTTCCTACTGGGGTTAAAATATTTAACTGGCTTCTCACGATGTGGGGAGGAAGTATCTCTTTTACAACGCCTATGCTATATGCGGTTGGGTTTATCCCTTCATTCGTTGCAGGTGGTGTGACAGGAATCATGCAGGCATCAGCGCCTCTAGATTACCAATTACATGATTCATACTTCATCGTAGCTCATTTCCACTACGTTATTGTAGGTGGGGTTGTTCTTGGATTATTAGCAGGATTACATTTTTACTGGCCATTAATGTTTAACACAATGTTAAATGAAACGATGGGTAAAATTACATTTTGGTTATTCTTTACCGGTTTCCATTTAACGTTCTTTATCCAACATTTCTTGGGATTACTTGGTATGCCACGTCGTGTATTCACGTACGGAGCGGATCAAGGATGGGATCTATTTAACTTGATCAGTTCAATCGGTGCCATTTTCATGGCAACAGGTGTAATTATCCTTGTTATTAATATTGTAATTACGATTGTTAAGAACCAAAAAGTTGGTCGCGATCCATGGGGCGACGGTCGTACATTGGAGTGGGCTATTCCACAACCAGTACCTTTCTACAACTTCAAGCAAACACCACTTGTTCGCGGTCTAGATACATTCTGGATTGAAAAACAAGAAGGCAATAAAGAAGGTATGATTTACTCAGAACCAGTTGGCGATATCCATATGCCAAACAATTCCTTCATTCCAGTTGTTATTTCATTCGGTTTATTCGTCGCTTCATTTGGAGCTCTATACAATGGTGAAAAAACGTGGGCAGTTCCTGTAATAGTTTTAGGATTAGTCATTACATTCGGTTCAATGATTGTTCGTTCTTTAAAAGACGATCACGGATACCATGTTCATAAAGAAGATTTATTGGATGAAAAAGGGGGTAAACACTAATGGACTTAAATACTAAGTACACCCCACAATCTTGGCCGGATCATCCGGAAAACACGACATTAGAAGGTAAAAACAAATTTATTGGCTTTTGGCTCTTTCTTGGAGGCGAAACGGTAACATTTGCTAGTTTATTTGCTACTTTTCTTGCCCTTAAAAACAGGGGACCAAGTGGGAGTGAATTCACAACTCAAGAATTGTTTGAATTGCCATTAGTTTTCATCATGACAATGTTACTATTAACTTCGTCATTAACAAGTGTTTATGCGATGTACCATATGAAAAACTATAACTTCAAAGCAATGCAAGCTTGGTTGATGGTAACTGTGTTACTTGGTCTTGCCTTCTTAGGGTTTGAGATTTATGAGTTCAATCATTATGTTCATTTAGGATTCACTTTTGATCAAAGTGCTTTCAGTTCTGCGTTCTTCCTTCTAGTAGGAACACACGGAGCACACGTAGTTGCGGGTCTTATATGGATTATTCTTCTAATGCTTCGTAATGCGAAACGTGGATTGAATCTATACAATGCTCCAAAATTCTACTTAGCATCTCTTTACTGGCACTTTATTGACGTCGTGTGGGTGTTTATCTTCACGGTGGTATACTTGATGGGAGTGGTGGGTTAATATGGCACACGATGTACACACTCATGTGAGAAGTCAAACAGAGTATGAATATAAACGACGCAAAGCTGCAAATGATATGCGCGGTCATGTGACAACGTTTGCGATTATGATTTTCCTTACATTAATCGCTTTCACAGCTGTTTTAGCTGATTTTTCAGTTTATCTAGTTGTACCAATTATTTTACTGCTTGCTGTAATTCAAGTTGTTTTACAACTTTATTACTTTATGCATATGAGCCAAAAAGGTCATGAAACATCTGCTTTATTTTTGTACTCGGGTGCTTTAGTTGCAGCGATTACGGTTATTACATTCATAACAGTTGTTTGGGTGTAAGATAAATATAGACGAGTGAAGAAAGGGACATCTTTCTTCACTCGTTTTTTTGTTTGGAGGATTGTCATAGTTCGTTCATTGAAGTTCTATATAGAGAGACATATAATAGAGGTACTGATAAAAAGGAGCGATCAATATGATGCCTTTAAATATATTTGGATTTCAAGCCTTATGGAGTCCCTATTTACTTGTTTTTACAATCTTGATCATTTGTGTTTATTTTCTTGTTACGACAAAGTGGCGTAATCGTTTTGAAGATAGTCAGCCATTAAAGAAAATAGAGGCAAGTGCTTTTGTAAGTGCGCTTATACTTTTTTATGTTGTAAAAGGGTCGCCAGTAGATTTACTTGGACATATCTTATTTTCAGTCCATATGGTTCAAATGGCGTTATTGTTAATGTTAATCCCAGCATTAATCATTGCCGGAATTCCTCTATGGATGTGGAGAAGATTCCTGTCTGTTAAAATTATTCATTCAATGTTTCATTTTTTCACTAAGCCAATCTTAGCGTTACTTATTTTTAGTGCATTGTTTTCTGTTTACCATTTACCTGTTGTATTAGATACAATAAAGTTATATGAATGGTTGCATAGTTTAGTCACGTTTATCTTATTCTTGTCTGCAGTATTTTTATGGTGGCCGATTGTAAATAAATTAGAGGATGAACATCAACTTCATGGCTTAAAAAAAATTGGTTATATCATAGGGAGTGCCGTTCTTATAACTCCTGCTTGTGCGTTAATTATTTTTGCAAGCAATCCAATGTATGCGACGTATTCAAACGGAGAGGCATGGTTAAAAGCAATGGAGCTATGTGTGCCAGTTTCAACTTTATCTACCTTAAATTTATCTGGACCTGAGCTTTTCACGAATATGCCACCTATTGAAGATCAACAACTTGGCGGAGTAATTATGAAAATCATACAGGAAGTCATATATGGCGTATTTTTAGCCATGATTTTCTTCCAATGGTATAAATCAGAGCAAGAAAATGCAGATGAAATTAC
>JBEVEQ010000121.1:0-6785 GCA_040512715.1 Paenisporosarcina sp.
ACGCATTGTGTGTTGAGGTCATTTTTTTAGGCATATGTTAAGTGATTAAAGGAGATGTTAAAAATGAAATGGTTACTTTTTGTATTAATCGTTGCTCCCGTAATTGAAATTAGCGTGTTAATTTGGTCCGGTAAACAATTTGGGTTACTTCCCACCATAATAATCATTCTGATTACTGGAGTTTTAGGAGCATACTTAGCTAAAAAACAAGGTTTAAAAGCTATTCGAGATGTCCAAACACAAATGAAAAATTTCGAAGCACCCGGTGATGCGATGGTGAATGCTCTATTTATTTTTGCAGGTGGAATTTTATTATTATCTCCAGGATTTGTAACAGATATTTTTGGATTCTTGTTTTTATTTTCGCCGACAAGACAGTTGTTCAAGCCAATCATTTATAAATGGATTCGCACAAAGATGAAAAAAGGTCAACTTATTGTGATGTGAACCATGGATGTTCTCTAAAATGAACAGCTGCAAGTAAAAGAAATGGACTTAGGAGTATTCCTGGTACTCCGAACAACAAAAGGGAACATGCACTTATGAAAAAAACATGAATGGCTCGGATGTGCATCGTATTCGCCCATAAAAATGATTCTAGTAATTGTCTAGTCAATAATATAAACGCATATAATAGCAAAATGATAATACCTAATGTTGATTGGTTCGTTAACATAAAGAAAACAGCCATAGGTATTAGTATGATGCCTGTCCCTAAAAAAGGCATTATATCTGCAAAAGAGATTAAAAAGGCCAGGCCAACTGGGGAAGAAAAGTGAACAGCATAAAAACCAATCGCGAGTTGAATAAAAGTTGTTAGAAATAAAACAACTTCAACTTTAGTAAACTTTTCAAATAATTTAGTAGCACTGATAAACAAAGGCATAATGGTTTTACGTGTAGTTGAAGGTATATAAATAAAAAACCAAGTGCGAGATTTTATTGATTCTAATAAAGCAAAATAGAAAGCGATAATAAAGACAAATGTCTCGACAAACTGCCCAGGTAAATGCTGAATGAATAAGCTTATTTTTTTAATAATCGTTTCACTTAATAAAGAAAAAGCCTCTAAAGCAGATTTCCAGTTCGCTTTATTCTCATTTACTAAAACTTTTAATTCTTCTAAATGGAAGCGAAGAGGGTAGACGATTTCGAATAGCTCTTTTATGACCAATGTAGCAACCGCTATTAATGATACGATAAGGATGCTCTCAAACAAAAAAACTGTGATCCACCTTGGCAATCTCGTTATTTGATGTATCCACTTAACAATAGGTTGAAAGAAATAAGCGAGTAATATGGCTAGACTCACCGGATAAATAATCCAGGTAATCAGTAAAATGACGATAACAGGGAGCCATTTTTTACAATGCTTCATCAAAGTCTCATACACAAATTAGCCTCCCAAGTAGAATTTATTCCAAAAACTTTTGTAATTCGTTTAAACAGAATATTGCTACTTTAAGACCATATCTCTTGATTTTTGCGAATTTTTACGAAAAACGAGCGTTTTCATTCACAAAGACGTCAATATTGATTATAATGTCAATGTAAGCGATTTAATAAAGGTTCATAAAAGCAGATGAGCCATCATTCTGCGTTTTTTTTGTGGAATGATGAACTTTATAAGAAGAAGGAGCGATATACATGACGACAACAAAAGGTCTAGAAGGAGTAGTAGCAACCCAATCTGCTATTAGTTCAATAATTGACGATACACTTACATACGTTGGCTATGATATTGACGATTTAGCGGACCATGCAAGTTTTGAAGAAGTAATCTATTTGTTATGGCACCAACGTCTACCTAAAGCAGCAGAACTGGCTGAACTTAAGCAACAATTGGCGGATAATATGGCTGTACCTCAAGAGGTATTAAATCATTTCAAAACATATCCAATTGATAAAGTTCACCCAATGACAGCACTTCGTACGGCAGTATCTATGCTTGGATTGTATGATGATAAAGCAGAAGATATGTCTAAAGAAGCAAACTACTTGAAAGCAATTCAACTTCAAGCTAAAATGTCAACTCTAGTAACAGCATTTGCTCGCGTTCGTAAAGGACAAGAACCAATCGCACCTAAAAATGATTTAAGCTTCGCAGCAAACTTCTTGTACATGCTTAATGGAAAAATTCCTGAAGCGATTGAAGAAGAAGCGTTTAACAAAGCGTTAGTTTTACATGCAGACCATGAATTAAATGCTTCAACATTTACTGCACGTGTTTGTGTAGCAACACTTTCAGATGTTTATTCTGGTGTAGTTGCAGCACTAGGCGCTCTTAAAGGACCTCTTCATGGTGGTGCAAACGAGCAAGTAATGAAGATGTTAATGGAAATCGGTTCTGTAGAAAATGTTGATTCTTATATTAATACTAAACTAGAAAATAAAGAAAAAATTATGGGATTCGGTCACCGTGTTTATCGTAAAGGTGATCCACGTGCTAAGCATTTACGTGAAATGTCTCAAAAATTGACGAAAATTCGTGGCGAAGAAAAATGGTACGAAATGTCTGTGAAGATTGATGAAATCGTAACAGGTCAAAAAAATCTTCCACCAAATGTAGATTTCTATTCTGCATCTGTTTATCATTCATTAAATATTGACCATGACTTATTCACACCAATATTCGCAGTATCACGTGTATCTGGATGGTTGGCACATATTTTAGAACAGTATTCTAATAACCGCCTAATTCGTCCTCGTGCAGAATATACTGGACCTGGTATGCAAAAATATGTACCAGTTAACGAGCGTTAATTTTTAAAATTAGAAATTTATAGGGCTGTACTTGATAAGAGTTGGTAACATCTTAGATGGGTACATGCCCTATGACTATGCCTATAGGAGGAATTTATTATGACAAACGGTGGCAAAATTACAGTTGAAAATGGTGTACTAAACGTACCAAATAATCCAATTATCCCTTATATTGAAGGTGACGGAATTGGTCCTGATATTTGGGCAGCTTCAGAACGCGTATTAGAAGCAGCGGTTGAAAAAGCTTATAACGGCGAAAAATCAATCGTTTGGAAAGAAGTATTAGCTGGACAAAAAGCATTTGACCAAACAGGCGAATGGTTACCAGCAGAAACATTAGATGTAATTCGTGAATATTTAATCGCAATTAAAGGACCTTTAACAACTCCAGTTGGCGGTGGAATTCGTTCATTAAATGTTGCATTACGTCAAGAATTAGATTTATACACTTGCTTACGTCCAGTTCGTTATTTTGACGGAGTACCTTCACCGGTAAAACGTCCAGAAGACACGGATATGGTTATCTTCCGTGAAAACACTGAAGATATTTACGCAGGAATTGAATTTGCTAAAGGTTCAGATGAAGTGAAAAAAATCATTGAATTCTTACAAAATGAAATGGGTACTAAAAACATCCGTTTCCCTGAAACTTCTGGTATTGGGATTAAACCAATCTCTGAAGAAGGAACAAAACGATTAGTACGAGCTGCTTTAAACTACATCATTAAAGAGGGTCGTGAATCACTAACTTTAGTTCACAAAGGGAATATCATGAAGTTCACTGAAGGAGCTTTCAAAACTTGGGGTTACGAAGTAGCTGAACAAGAATTTGCTGAACAAACTTTCACTTGGAACCAATATGACCAAATCAAAGCAGACAAAGGTGCAGAAGCTGCTGATAAAGCACAAGCGGATGCATTGGCTGCAGGTAAAATTTTAGTGAAAGATTCGATTGCTGACATCTTCTTACAACAAATATTAACTCGTCCAAGCGAATTTGATGTGGTAGCTACAATGAACTTAAACGGAGATTATATTTCTGATGCATTATCTGCTCAAGTTGGTGCTATAGGTATTGCTCCTGGAGCTAATATTAACTACTTAACAGGACATGCGATTTTTGAAGCTACTCATGGTACAGCTCCAAAATATGCAGGTTTAGATAAGGTGAATCCTTCTTCAGTCATCCTTTCAGGTGTATTAATGCTTGAACATCTTGGTTGGAACGAAGCGGCTAAATTAGTTATGGATTCAATGGAGAAAACAATTTCTTCTAAAGTAGTAACATATGACTTCGCTCGTCTAATGGACGGTGCTACAGAAGTTAAATGTTCTGAGTTTGCTGATGAATTAATTAAGAATCTTTAATTTCGGTTTGACGTCTAATTTAACGACATCCTGTTATATAATTGAACATGGTTTCAAAAAGAGGGTTTCGACTCTCTTTACATATGAATAAAGGAGAGTTATCTGATGACTATGAAACGTAAAAAGATTTCAGTAATCGGTTCAGGATTTACAGGGGCTACAACAGCATTCTTACTTGCTCAAAAAGAATTAGGAGATGTTGTTTTAGTTGATATTCCACAAATGGAAAACCCAACTAAAGGGAAAGCTCTTGATATGTTAGAAGCTGGGCCAGTTCAAGGTTTTGACGCTAACATTACTGGTACTTCTAATTACGAAGATACTAAGGATTCAGATATCGTAATCATCACAGCTGGTATTGCTCGTAAACCAGGGATGAGCCGAGACGATTTAGTTCAAACAAACCAAAAAGTTATGAAAATTGTAACTGGTGAAATCGTTAAACATTCTCCGAAAACAATTATTATTGTATTAACAAATCCAGTTGATGCAATGACATATACAGTTTATAAAGAATCAGGATTCCCTAAAGAACGTGTAATTGGACAGTCAGGTGTTCTTGATTCTGCCCGTTTCCGTACTTTCGTAGCTCAAGAATTAAATTTATCAGTTAAAGACATTACTGGTTTTGTTCTTGGTGGCCACGGTGACGATATGGTACCACTAGTCCGTTACTCATATGCTGGAGGAATTCCTTTAGAAACATTAATTCCATCAGATCGTTTAGCAGAAATTGTTGACCGTACTCGTAAAGGTGGAGCAGAGATTGTAAACCTTCTTGGAAATGGTTCAGCATACTATGCGCCAGCAGCTTCTTTAGTCGAAATGGCTGAAGCAATTCTTAAAGACCAACGCCGAGTATTACCTTCGATTGCATTCCTAGAAGGTGAATATGGATTAGATGGAATTTATCTAGGTGTTCCAACAATTCTTGGAGCTGGCGGTATTGAAAAAATTATCGAATTAGAGTTAACTGAAGATGAAAAAGCGCAATTAAATAAATCAGCTGATTCAGTACGTAACGTTATGAAAATTTTAGCTTAATCTTAGAAATGCAAAATATAAATCGAGCAGGCAATACCTGCTCGATTTTTTTTATACTTATTGATACTATGAATGTAGAACTACTCAAGGGGGATGACTGATGCTACTTGGAAAGAAACGTAAATTAGGACGTAAAGTTGAAAGTATGTCAGTGGGCGAAAAATTAAAATTGACTGAGAAAATTGAAGATAAAGACTTACTATTATATTTAGGATTAACAAATGACGGGAATCCATTATATATTCAACATGACTTTGCATCACAAACTTCTTATGAAAAACCAATTGTACCGGCAATCATGTTGACAGGTATCGTAACGTCTGCGATTTCAAAATATTTACCTGGTCCTGGTTCACATGTTGTAGATCAACATCTTTCATTCCCAAAACCGGTATATCATTATGCCACCATCGATTTTTTATTAACAGTAATAGCAGTTGATGTTGAGAAAAATCTAGTTGAAATTGAAGTTGAAGCAACGAATGAAGAAGGGGAGATTGTCATTAGTGGAAAAATTGTTACAACACCTCCTCGACTTGAAAACAAATTGACTTCTCAAGCAATGGATAATTTCTAAGTGCTAAATGGATTTGAGATGGGGGTTTCAAATCGATTGTGGAGGCTAAATCATGTCAAATAAGATTTTAGTAGTAGACGATGAATCGTCGATCGTAACGTTACTTAAATACAATTTAGAGCAAGCTGGATTTGAAGTAATGACTGCTGAAGATGGTCAACAAGCTTATGATTCTGTCATAACCAATAAACCAGATTTAATTGTACTGGATTTAATGTTGCCAAAAATGGACGGAATGGAAGTTTGTAAAGCGTTACGACTTCAAAAAATAAGTACACCCATCATTATGTTGACTGCTAAGAACGATGAATTTGATAAAGTATTAGGACTAGAACTTGGCGCTGATGACTATATGACAAAGCCTTTTAGTCCGCGTGAAGTAACGGCAAGAGTAAAAGCTGTACTTAGAAGAACCAACAGTGTTACGGATGGAGTTCAACCTTCAAAATCCGAAAACAGTTATGAATTTAATCATTTACGAGTTTACCCAGAGCGTTATGAAGTATTTTTAAATGATGAACAACTAGAATTCACACCTAAGGAATTTGAGTTGCTCATCTATCTAATGGAAAATAAAAACCGAGTATTAACTCGCGATCAATTATTAAGTGCGGTGTGGAATTATGATTTTGCAGGAGATACGCGTATTGTTGATGTACATATAAGTCATTTACGCGAAAAAATTGAAGAAAGTAGTCGTAAACCTTTATTCATTAAGACGATTAGAGGGTTGGGCTATAAATTCGAGGAGCCTAAAAAGGGATGAAGTCACTGCAAAAAAACTTAATTATTTCCTTTACGTTATTAATGGTATCGATTCTAGCTGGCTTAGGAATTATTTTAAGTCAGCTTTTTCCTGTTTATGTAGAGGATGCAGTACGCTCAAATTCAATAAATAAGGGAGAAGAAATTTCACAAGTTTTAGAGACTACAGGAGTTGGACTCACTGAATCTCAATTAATTGAAGTTAATAATATTCTTTCCGAAGGAGAACAAGGCAAAGAATTTAATGAAATACGTCAAAAATTATGGT
>JBEVEQ010000125.1:0-4949 GCA_040512715.1 Paenisporosarcina sp.
TTAATTGTAGAAACACCGTCCAAACCAGGAAACTTTGCGAAAGTGGCAACAGCCATCGGGGGAGCGGGTGGAGATATCGGAGATATCACGATAATTAAGGCTGGGACTTTGTCTACAATTCGTGATATTAGTGTTAAATGTGAAGATGATGAACAGTTAAATCAAGTGTTAGCAAATGTGCGTGCGCTAGGTACTGGTGTTCATATTCATGCGGTAACAGATGATGTGTTAAAAGCCCATGAAGGCGGAAAAATTCATATGAAGAGTCGCATTGATGTGCGCTCACTAGGGGATTTACAACGCATTTACACTCCGGGTGTAGCCAGTGTTTGTCTAGATATTCAGAAAGACCCTGAGAAAGCTCGCTATTTTACCAGTATCGGTAACACTGTTGCTATCGTTACGGATGGTACAGCTATACTAGGTCTTGGTAATATCGGTCCAGTTGCAGGGATGCCTGTAATGGAAGGGAAAGCTGTTTTATTTGACCAGTTTGCTGGAATTAGTGGGATTCCTATTTTGTTAGATACGAGTGATCCAGATGCAGTTGTTGAAACTGTTAAGAATATTCATAAAGGGTTTGGTGGAATCTTACTTGAAGATATAGGATCCCCACATTGCTTTGAAATTGAAGAGCGTTTGAAAAAAGAGTTACCGATTCCGGTTATGCATGATGATCAGCATGGTACGGCAGTAGTGGTTTTAGCTTCTGTATTATCAGCAAGTCGTTCAACGGGGGTTGATCCAAAAACTGCTGTAATTGGACAAATCGGTTTAGGTGCAGCAGGTCTTGCTATCTGTCGTATGCTAATGGCGTACGGTGTTGAAAAAGTTTATGGCATTGATCGTCAGCAAGAAGCATTAGATCGTTTGACTAATTATGGTGGACAAACGCTTTCTTCTTTAGAAGAGTTAATGGCAACTTGTGATATCGTGGTGGCTACAACTGGAGTTGCTGGATTGATTAAACCAAGTATGGTTCGCCCGGGCCAAATCATTTTAGCATTATCGAATCCAAATCCTGAAATTACGCCAGAAGATGCATTAGCAGCAGGAGCGGCTTATGCTGCGGATGGTCGTCTTGTTAACAATGCAATCGGTTTCCCAGGAATTTTCAGAGGTGCTTTGAATTCAGGAGCGAGCGAAATTACGTATCCTATGCTTGTGGCTGCAGCTCAAGCAATCTTTAAGCATACAAAACCAGGTGATTTAATTCCTAATCCATTAGATCCAACCGTTCATCAAGTGGTGGCTCGTGCGGTGGAATTAGCAGCTCAACAACAAAACTAAAAGTTATGAACCGGTCTTTTCCTCTGTGAAAAGATCGGTTTTTCATTTACACTAATAAAAAAACCAACTTTTGGATGTGAATGAAATGAAACAACTTTTACATAATGCAACTTTCTATACAATGAAAAGTCTTGGAGATCAAGTTCAAGCAGTGTTAATTGATAATGGGAAAATCCTTCAAATGGGAACGTATGAAGAACTTAAGAACGAAACAACAAATCATGTAGATTTAATAGGTTCTTTTGTTTACCCAGGTTTCGTAGATAGTCATATTCACTTAATTGGGCATGGGGATAAATTACGTTATATTGACTTGTCACTATTTACTTCTGCTACCTCCATGACAGATTATTTAAAAACAATGGTGAAAAAGCAAATTCAGCAAGAATGGTTTGTTGCTGAGGGATGGAATGAAAATAATTTTCCGGATAAAAAAATTCTGCATCGCACGGAATTAGACGAAATTACAACCAATCCACTTGTTTTAAAGCGGATTTGCCGACATGCGATGATTGTGAATTCGAAAGCACTTGAACTCGCGGGAATCACAAAAGATACACCAAATCCTAGTGACGGTGTAATTGTTCGAGATGAATTCGGAGAACCCACAGGTCATTTAATGGACGGGGCGCAAAGTCTTGTCTTGAAACATATACCTGAAGTAAGTGTTCAACAATTAAGAACTTCACTTGAAATAGCAACTGAAGACTTACTTTCTCTTGGTTTCACAGGTGTTCATACCGAAGACATGAGTTATTACGGAGAATATTCTAAACCTCTAGAAGCTTTTCAGAAAACATTCGGGGAAAATAGAAAGTTCCGAGTTCATTTGCTGCGACATCATTTAGTTTTTGATGAGATGTATCAAAATGCATCCTATAATGAGCCTTGGATTGAGCCTGGTGCGATGAAAATATTTATTGATGGAGCACTCGGTGGAAGAACAGCCTTACTCACGAAACCCTATGCAGATGATGAGTCCACGCATGGCGTGTCCATCCATACACAACAAGAACTTAATGCCTTAGTAGCAAAAGCCAGATCCTACGGAGAAGCTGTAGCTGTTCATGCTATCGGAGATCTTGGGATGGAAATGATTGTCGAGGCAATCGAATTAAATCCTGTGCCTAAAGGTAAGCGAGATCGATTAATTCATGCAAATGTACTAAATGAAAATCTTGTCAAACGCATAGAAAAGTTAGATGTGGTGTTGGATATTCAGCCTAGTTTTGTGACATCTGATTTTCCTTGGGTGAAAGAAAGACTAGGGGAAGAGCGTTTAAAATGGTCATATGCTTGGAGAAAGCTTATCAATAGAGGGATTGTTTGGAGTGGAGGTTCAGATTCGCCAATTGAAGCTGTAGATCCTAGACTTGGACTGTATGCAGCGGTGGCGAGAAGAAATCCCGGAGAGACACATGAAGGGTATTTACCTGATGAAAAATTAACTCGCTTTGAAGCAATTTCCCTTTATACCACTGGAAGTGCATACGCCATAGGAAAAGAAATGTCCCGTGGCAAAATGGATGTCAATTACGATGCTGATTTTACCGTATTTGATAGAGATTTATTTGAAGGTCCAGAAGAACAACTTCTTGAAGCTAAAGTCGTAAAAACAATCGTGGCTGGGGAAATCATGTTTTCTAATAAAAACTAGTTTCAAATGAAAAAACGAGTAGCGCAAGATGCTACTCGTTTTTTCGTAATTATTTGACTCTGTTAAACTATACAGTTGATTTTCGTTATAGGTCTTTCCGTGAGCAGTCCGTGGGCCAACAGGAAGTTGGTCACGAATGCGTTGCCACACGAGGCGCTCGTTCCTAACCTCTACCTCCGTTCCTTTGTGCTTTGTTGGTGTCTCACCTGGACACGCTATCTTTCACTACAATCACCAAAATGAACTCTTTAATACTGACTGCTATTTGTAATATGGAGCAAAACGGCGAAGACTCCTGTGGGAAAGCGAGACAGACGAGACCCCGCAGAAGCGAAGCGCCGAGGAGACTCGACGCTCGCCCACGGAAAGCGCAGCTGTTTTGCGGAATATCAGCAGCAACAATTTACATAGCCAATTATCTAGAAGACTTCTTTGTAATTCGTTCCTTCACAAAGTGCTGCTTCTTCAATTGGGATTCTTACGGATAACATGTACAGATTTAAAAAGGTAAATACGAGTGCAGTAATAAAAGCATTAAACATTAACGGAAGCACCAATATTTCTATGGCCACAATTGTATAGTTTGGGTGTCTCATAAATTGAAAGGGACCTTTTCTTACAACAGAAGCTCCAGGAAGAATCATGATTTTAGTATTCCAAAATCTACCCAAAGAAGATAAAATCCAAATCCTCAGTAACTGAGTAACCGAAAATACAATAAACAGTGGCAACCAAAACGTCGATAAGCCTCGATTTAATAAAGTGAATTCTAGCAATAAGCTAATAAAAAAACTAACATGTAATGCAACCATAAATGGGTAGTGACGTTTTCCTACTTCATAACCACCTTGAGATTTAATCCAATCCTCGTTTCGTTTCGCCACCAATAATTCTACAATCCGCTGAAGGATAACAAATCCAAATACAATCGAAAAAACTACCCCTGTCATGTCCATTTTAATAGCACCAATTCGCCACTAAAACCTGGACCTAGCGCAGTTAGCAACCCTAAATCCCCAAGACTGTTTTTTTGTTTCATAAACTCTTCTAATACATATAAAACAGTAGGGGAGGACATATTGCCGTGATTCTTTAACACTTCTCTTGATATATCTGTTTTATTTGTGTCTAGACCCAAGGATTTTTCATAAGCGGCTAACACTTTTTTTCCACCTGGGTGGGCAATGAAGTGATCGATTTGCTCGGCTGTGATTTGTTGTTCACGTAAAAATTGTGAAACAAAGGGTTCCAGCCATTTTTCAATAATAGAAGGGATACTTTTTGAAAAGACGACATGTAATCCATCATTTTTCATATTCCAACCCATGACGTTTTCGGAATTGGCCATTGTTTTAGAAGAAGTGGCAACAAAACTCGGTCTAGGTTCGCTCGAAGTTACTTCGACTTCATCTCCGCAAACTAGTGCGCAAGCCACTCCATCGGCAAATAAAGAAGCACCAATCAAATTGCTTTTTGAGTAGTCATTTGGTTGAAAGGTTAAGCTGCAGAGTTCAACACATAGAACGAGAACTTTCGCTTTAGGATAGGCGAGGCAATATTCAAATGCTCGGCTCAAGCCAGATGCTCCTCCTGCACACCCCAACCCCCAAATCGGAATACGCTTCACATAATCAGAAAATGGCAATTGATTCAAAATACGCGCCTCAATGCTAGGTGTTGAAAAGCCAGTACTAGAGATAAAGAAAATCCCGTCAATCTCTGAAGGATGAAGGGGGTGTTTTAAAAAAGTGGGATTGTTCAAACAGGTATGGATAGCTAAGGACCCGTAGGAGGTTGCCAATTCTATATAGAGTCGGTTACGTTCTTCTAAATCATGTGGCTGTTCGAACCACTCCATTGGTACACAAAACTGCCTCGATTCTATTTCACCGTTTTCAAAAACTTTTAACATACGTTCTAAGTCTGCGTAGTGATCGGTAAATAAATGCTTTAATAATGTAGCAGCATCACTTTGAGAGTAAGAATATGGCGGTTTATATGA
>JBEVEQ010000144.1:0-6038 GCA_040512715.1 Paenisporosarcina sp.
GCTTCTACTCGATTCGGGTCGACCCCTTTTTCAAATCGTGAACTTGCGTCACTGCGTAAGTTATGGTCTTTTGAAGTCTGACGCACAGAAGCTGGATTGAAATAAGCTGATTCAATCACAACAGTTGTAGTCCCTTCATGGACTTCTGAATTAGCTCCACCCATTACACCAGCAATCGCAACAGCTTCTTGACCATTTGTAATAACTAAATGATGGGGTTGCAATTCACGTTCCTGATCGTCCAATGTCGTGATTTTTTCTCCAGCATGTGCCGTACGGACAACAATCTCACCAGTTTTTAATCGATCATAGTCAAAGGCATGAAGCGGTTGACCGTATTCCATCAATACATAATTCGTAACGTCAACTACATTATTATGTGGGCGAACGCCTGCAGCCATTAAGCGTTGTTGCAGCCACAAGGGTGATTCACCAATGACAACGTTCTTCACTACTTTCGCTACGTACATCGGATTTGCATCCATGTCTTCCACGCGAAGTTTCAAGACATTTTCAGCAACTTCACTTGATGAAACATAGTTGATTTCTGGATACTTCATTTCCTCGGAAATAATGGCACCAACTTCGTATGCCACACCCAACATGCTCATGGCATCTGCACGGTTTGGCGTCAAGCCAAGTTCAAGCACTATGTCGTTCAAGCCCAAAACTTCAAGAGCATCTGCACCAGGTTTTGAATCTTCAGGAAGCACATAGATTCCCTCAGAATAAGCCTTAGGAACAAGTTTCCCTTCAATCGCAAGTTCCTGAAGTGAACAAATCATCCCGTTCGACTCTTCGCCACGCAGTTTCGCTTTCTTAATTTTGATGCCACCAGGTAAAACTGCACCTGGACGAGCAACAATTACTTTTTGACCAGCAGCAACATTTGGTGCACCACAAATAATTTGTGTCACTTCTTCGCCAACATCTACCTGGCAAATCGACAATTTGTCTGCTTCAGGATGTTTTACACGTTCAAGTACATGACCAACTACTACATTCGTCATACCGTGTGAACGATCGATCACTGCATCCACTTCGATGCCGGATCGTGTAATCATTTCTGCAAGATCAGCCGGAGCTACCCCTTTTGTATTTATATAATCTGCTAACCATTTCGTTGAAACGAGCATGTGATCTCCTCCTTACACTTCAGTTCGGTGGAATTGCGATACAAATCGCACATCATTTGTATAGAAATGACGAATGTCTTCCACTCCATATTTCAACATCGCAATACGTTCCGGTCCCATACCAAATGCAAATCCAGACAGTTTCTTCGAATCATAACCTGCCATTTCCAATACATTCGGATGTACCATACCGGCACCTAAAATTTCAATCCAACCAGTTTTCTTACATACGTTACAGCCACTGCCGCCACATTTGAAGCAAGAAATATCCATCTCTACCGAAGGCTCAGTGAATGGGAAGAAACTTGGACGCAATCGAATTTCACGATCATCACCGAACATTTTCTTCGCAAAAATAGAAAGTGTTCCTTTCAGGTCACTCATGCGAATATTTTCGCCAATCACAAGACCTTCGATTTGTGTGAACTGGTGTGAATGTGTCGCATCATCACTATCACGACGATACACTTTACCTGGACAGATAATCTTGATCGGCTCTCCACCCATCGCTTCCATTGTGCGTGCTTGGACTGGAGACGTATGTGTACGCAGTAAGATATCTTCAGAAATGTAGAACGAATCTTGCATATCACGAGCTGGATGCCCTTTTGGCAAATTCAATGCTTCAAAATTATAGTAATCCTTTTCAACTTCAGGACCTTCTGCTATTTGATAGCCCATACTGATAAATAAGTCTTCGATTTCTTCGATTACTCGTGTTAGTGGATGATGATTTCCTGTCTTCACAGGACGACCAGGTAATGTTACGTCGATTGATTCATTCGCAAGTTGTCGTTGAATTGCTGCCTCTTCCAATAAAACAAGACGCTCATCCATAATTGCTGTCACTTCTTCACGAACTACGTTTACCAGTGCCCCCATTTTTGGACGTTCTTCAGCAGGTAATTTCCCCATACCTTTTAACAAATCCGTAATCGGTCCTTTTTTACCTAAATAAGCAACGCGGACATCTTGTAGTTCTTTCACACTTGAAGCGGCTTCTATTTTACTAATCGCTTCTTGTTTCAGTTGTTGTAATTGTGCTTCCATTTTTATATCCTCCCTCTAAAAAATCAAAAAACCCCGCCCCTAAAAAAGGGACGAGGAACTATTTCGCGGTACCACCCTGATTACTACGCTGATTTCCAGACGTAATCACTTCATTGAATTAACGGCTCTTCACCGGCTCATCTTTACAGCTATGCTGGTCCTGATGGCAGCTAACGGGGTGAACTTCGATGAACCTTCTATATTTGCACTTCCAGTCTAGGTGCAAACTCCCTAAATAAAAGAATTTCATGTACTCTTCCCGATCATTGCTTTTCTTTATCAAATTAGTTTCTATTATACGCTCGTATCAAGGATTCATCAAGGCTCAATTTGACTGAGGAATTAAAGTATATAAAAGAATTCCAGCAGCGACAGCTACATTTAGCGATTCAGCTTGTCCGTATAGTGGAATCTTCAAATTCATATCAGTTTGAACGAGAAGCTCTGGTGATAAGCCACTTCCTTCATTCCCCATAATTAATGCAAATTGTGATTGAGGTTTTACCTCATGATAGACGATGGACTCGTCTAGTGAAGTCCCATACACAGGAATACCTTGCTCTTTAAAAGATTGAATCCATTCTGATAAATCGCTTTTTACAATGGGAATATGAAAATGTGAGCCTTGTCCTGAACGAACTGTTTTCGGATTAAATGCGTCCGCTGACCCTTTTCCTAGGATAACGGCATCAATGCCTGCAGCATCTGCTGTTCGAATCATCGTCCCGACATTACCTGGATCTTGTACAGCGTCAATCAAAAGAAGCTTTTTCCATAATGTTTGCTTCTCACTTGAAGGTGTTTGCTGAAGACAATGCGCATAAATTCCCTGAGAGTGTTCAGTCTCCGCCATTTCTTTCGCAATTTCCATTGTCACTTCGATGATTTCGATATCATCAACATTCCAGTTATTTGGCATGTCCATGCCTTCTCGAATAATTAAGGCTAATACATTTTCTTTATTTTTTAATGATTCTTCTACTAAATGAAAGCCTTCCACTAAAAACTCACCAGATTTATCACGTTCTTTTCGAACGGTAACAAGTTTTTTCCAATGCTTAACTTGTGTGTTTTGTAGAGATTCTATTCGCTTCATCTTTTTGTACCGCCTTTTTCTTTATAGTGTATCAAATACATGTATAAGTGGCGAGGTCAGCGGACAAAATGTAAATGGAGGAGGAGAAATTATGAACTTTCAAATTCGAGATGCGATTACTGCGAACATGATTGGAAACAATGCTTCCGAAATTCGAGACGTGGTTGAAGATGCCATCAAACGTGGCGAAGAGCATTTACTCCCTGGTTTAGGCGTATTTTTTGAAAAATGGTGGAATTCCGCTCAAGAGCCTGAAAAAGAGTCGGTATTAAAACATTTAGAACAATCCTTCCAATCATGAAAAAACAGCTCATTCCATAAGGATGAGCTGTTTTTATATTAAATATCTCTAACAAAGAAATCAAAACCTAAGGGTTAAAACCTCAAAAACGATCGCCCAAACAGCGATACTTATGACAGACCAAATCGTCGTTTGTTTTTTACTTGCACTTAACGTCATTCCAATAAACGCGGCAATATGCGTACCGATTAATACCGGTCCAAGCATTAACATACCAGGCAAACCATATTTATTCCATAAATGTTTTGCTCGTTCACTTCGTTTAGATGCCTTTTGCTCTTTTCCTTCTCTTCTTTTCTCTAGCCACAATTTAAATTTATCATTTCCGATGATTAGTACTATCACAATCAACATATTCCCAATTAAACCAGTAATCACAACCCTATCGGCTCAACGCGTTCAATCTGCAGGTCTCGAGCATGCATATACATTGCATGACCACTTAATTGATTTATGCCTACTTCGAATTAAATACGTGTACGGGTTGAATGCTTCTCAAAAATGAGACCGACCGTTTTTCCTACAAGCAATGGTGGATGCACTCCATTTTTGGCTAAACTCTTTAGATTCACCGCTAAATCCACCAATTGTTTTACTTCATTAGAAGAATAATCAAACCAAGTTAACAAATCTTTCCCTTTAATACTCTTAACCACTTCAAGATTAACGTATTCCAACAATTTCATAAACTTCACCGTTATTAACACAAGTGAATTTTTTATCAAAAAAAGAAAACGTCTCCAAAATAAAGACGTTTTCTCTTCTTTCTACAACTGTTAATGTTTAACCTACTCGTAAAGCTGTAAGTGTGCTCAGTCCATCTAGGAACAAACCATTATTAGTATCTTCCCGTTCTACTCGAACCGTGTAAGTTACATTTTTTTGTTCGCTCATTATAGTGTCAACTTTTGCGAATGGAACTTGTGTTATATCGTCATTATGTTCTCCGTCAATTTCAAATAATTGAGTAAGAATTGTTCTCTCCATCCCATTATCAACTCTTTTCGTAATGGTTAATGTTACAGTTCTTGGTTCATGATTGTCATTATCGAACCCAACGACACCACTCAACCACACTTTGTCAGCAAAACATAGTTTTTCAAATGTCACTTCAAGAATCTCTTGAGGACGCTCTTTTACTTTCTGATGTCTAAAGTCTTGTTCATCGTTTTGGAGCTCAACCTTATCTTTAGGTCCTTTGCATTTGTCATCATCGCATTTTTTATCGTCATCATGACGTTTGTTTTCATGACAGCTACATTTCTTATCATCACCACTTTTACCATGATCTTTTTTATCATCGTCTTTGTTACATTCGAAGCTATTAACTATGATAACTTTTTCATGGTAATCTTCTTTTTCACGACATTTGTAACAATCGCATCTGTCATTTTTATCCCATTTATTTTCATGACTGTCTTCTTTCCATTTCTCTTCATGACGCTCTTCTTTAATTACTTTATACTCTACTTCACGACAATTCAAACAGTTACAACCTTCTTTCTTTTCCCATTTTCTTTCTGTATAAGATCTCATGTTGATTGCACCTCCTTCCGTATGGACTGTAGTAGACTCTATTCTCTTGTTCCACTCAATCCGTATTGGCCTTACATCTATAACATATTAAGAGATAGAAAAAGACTCTAGGCATATTGGAAAGATTAATAGAGTTTTTCAATATATTTTGCTTTTCCTTGATATCACTGATGTTTGTGAGTAGGAATCGTGATAGGATTGAGTATGTTCTCCTTAAATTAGTGCAAAAAAGCGTAGTGAGACTACCTACGCTTATACTTTGGATATAGTTATGGATTCTTTTCATTCGAAGATAGACATTGAAACTTGATTGGCTTCAATCATATTCAGGAACAAAAAAAGCACCGCTTATGAACTGCACCCCAAAAGTTAGAGTGAAAATCTAACTTTGGGGTATATTTTTTATGGCTAAATATAGTGAAGAATTTAAATTAAAGCTTGTAATGGAATATCAAGAAGGGCAATTGGGGTATATCAGGTAGGCAAAGAAGCATGGTATGAAAGATAGTACACCCATTAAGAGGTGGGTAGAGGCATTTGGAGAGAAAGGGTTATTGAGGAAAAGACAAAAGAGAGCTTATTCTGTTCAATTCAAATTAGATGTATTAAGCTTTATGAAAAGAATAGGTTCTTCAGAAACGGAAACTGCCCTTCATTTTGGATTATCCGATCCTTCCTTAATACCTGCTTGGAAGAAAGCTTTTATTGTTGATGGTGCTGAAGTCATGGAGAGACCGAAAGGACGACTTCCAATGGCAGATATAGCTATGAGTAGTAGGAAACATGATACAAAATCCACTGAAATGACAAACGAGCAAAAGTTGATAAGAGAAAACGAGCTTCTTCGTTTAGAAGTAGAATACTTAAAATAGCTACGAGCTGTATTATGGAGAAGCGCTGTGTTCGTATGAGGAATTAA
>JBEVEQ010000158.1:0-7729 GCA_040512715.1 Paenisporosarcina sp.
ACCTCTCATTATAGCAGAGTAGTTAGCACGAATAAAAACGTAAAAAACTTTTACTTAAATCGAATTATATATAGTAGAAAGACTAATAGCAAGTTACATTTCGTCGTGCATGGCAATAAATAATGGGTTATAAGCTTCAGGAATTGGAATGGTCAGCAACATTTCTTTATATAATTCGACTGCTTCTAATTCATTCACGAGCGCATCTTTTATTGCTATTTTAAGGTTATTAGAATGCTTTGGCTTAGATGGGTTTTGAACAAATTCTCCTGTCAGCATATAATAGAGTTGTTGAAACATTTCATAATGACTTTTTTCATCTTCTATAATATGTTTGATAAAGGATCGGAAAAAGGCATCGTCTGTTAATGTGAGCATATGTTTATAAACATAATAATCTCTGTACTCACCTTCGATGGCTTGTTTTAATTGCTCAGTAAACACATTGTCACTCCTTTTGTCTTTAAGACAACTTATGCGACGAAAAGTGACACTATGAAAGGAGTTCCTCATGTTACAACATTTTAGCTTTAAACCGATGTTTGAAAATAAACAATTACCAGGCTGGACGTTTTCATTTTTTTATAAACAATCCCGTTACAATGGTGAATACCAACCTGATGGCAAGATCCATTGGATGGGTTCAATCCCTCCAGATGAAGATACAGTAAAGAAGATGATTCATGAATTAATGCTGTTCCATGTGTACGATTAAGGAACTAAATAAAAAATAGGGAGTGCAATGTTTGCACCCCTGTTTTTTTATGGTCTATTAACGACTTTTTACAAGCATTTGAACTGCTTCTTGAATGGCATCTTCTGCAGAATTACCATTTTCAGTAGATTCGAGGATACACTGTTGAAAGTTCTTTGCACGAGTAGTCCAATAGATCGGTCAGAAGCAGATCGAACAGCTGATAGTTGAGTGACTACCTCACGACAGTCTTTTCCCTCTTCCATCATTTTAATCACTCCATGAACTTGTCCTTCTAGTCGTATTAACCGATTCATGATTTCTTTATCGTATTACACAACTATCACTCCAGTCTTCCGTGTTTCAATCCTCTAAATATAAAGCTTTCACTATTAACCAGCAATAAGAAAAGCTCTAAGCGTATACTCGTTCCCGCTTAGAGCTGGTTATAAAAAGGGAATATCCCTTAACCCATTTGAGGATTAAGAGATACTCCAGATTGAAGACGATACATTTGTTCATAACGTCCGCCTAACGCTAATAATTCATCATGTGTACCTTGTTCAACAATTTCTCCTCGATCTAACACTAAAATGCGGTCTGCATTCTTAATAGTAGAAAGTCGATGAGCAATAATAAATGTTGTCCGACCTTTTTTCAATACATCCATTGCGTGTTGGATGATCTCTTCGGTCTCTGTATCGATATTTGAAGTCGCCTCATCTAAAATCAAAATTGCTGGATCAAAAGCTAATGCTCGAGCAAAAGAAATTAATTGACGTTGACCAGATGATAACGTACTTCCTTTTTCAATAACAGGTTCATCAATTCCTTTAGGTAAATGCTTTAATACTCGATCTCCACCAACAGCGTCTAGTGAAGCTTGCACTTTTTCACGTGAAATTCTCGCATCACCTAAACTCACATTCGATTCAATAGTCCCTGTGAATAAATAAGGATCTTGTAAAACAATTCCCATATGATCTCGAACTGTCTGACGAGATAAGTCTTGAATATTCATGCCATCAATCGTGATTGCACCTTTAGAAACATCATAAAACCTAAACAATAAATTCATAATCGAACTCTTACCTGAACCGGTATGCCCAACTAGAGCAACTGTCTCACCTTTTTTCGCTTCAAAAGAAATGTCTTTCAAGACATACTCTTCTTCCTTATAGGCAAACCACACGTTATCAAATCGCACATTCCCCTGGTATCTAGCGACTTTTTCATCACTAACGTCTTCACCAGGACGATCCATTAAACGAAAAACACGTTCAGCAGCTACCAGTGCCTGTTCTAATTTAGCTAGCTGATTAACGACACCAGTAACAGGGTTAAACAAACGGGTTATATAGTCAACAAACGCATATAGAACCCCTACTGAGATAGCTGTCGTGGTTGTTAATGAAGCACCACCAAAATACCAGATGAATAAGACGAAAGTGATGGAGCGGATCGCACCAACTAAATTGTGAGATGTTCCTGCGTCCAAATACAATAACTTATTCTGATATTTATAGTGTTCGCGATTCATAACTTCAAACTCTTCTTGCATTTGTTCTTCACGTCTGAATGCTTGAATAATCGTCATTCCTTGAATCGATTCATTAATCATCGCATTCATATCACTGACTTTACCTCGCACGATGTGATTGTATTTAGATGCATATTTACGATACATAATCATCCAAATATAGAGGATTGGTAAGACAAATAATGCAATCGTGGCCATTTTCCAATCAAGGAAGAACAATGCCACATAAATTCCCGTGATATACATTGCACTTGAAGCAAACTGAGACAATACCGTTACATACAATTCACGGATTGCTTCTGTATCATTCGTTATACGTGCGACTACTTTTCCAGCCGGTAAATTATCAAAATACCGGATAGGTAGTGTTTGAATATGTTGATACACATCATTTCGCATTTTTTGAATAACACGGTTTGCAGCCTTTTGTAAAAGCAAGTACTCCCCATATCGGAATATGGCAGCTACAACTGTTAAAACAAAGAATATTCCAAGTAACATTGCGATTGGTTCAAAATTGATTGGACCACCATCTGCACCAGCAATATGATCATCGATAATTTTCTTAGCGATAAGAGGACCAGCCAAATCTGCCGCCACGGCAACAATTAGTAAGGATATCCCCATGATCAACAATTTTTTATAATGAAGGGCGTATACCCAAAGTCTCTTTCCTGTACTCATGACGTCACCTCCTCAATCTGTTGACGATCGAACTGTTCTTTATACCAGCCCTCGTTGATCAACAAATCTTCATGTGTACCTTCTTCAATTATCACGCCATCGTCTAATACGAGAATCCAGTCAGCATGTTGAATTGCTGACAAGCGATGAGTTGTGATAATCGTCGTTTTTCCTTTTCGTTCTTTTTGAATATTTTCAATAATTTTTGATTCTGTTTTCGCATCAACTGCTGACAAAGAATCATCCAAAAGTAGAATCTCAGGATTTTTAATCAACGCACGTGCAATGGAAATACGTTGTTTTTGCCCACCTGATAAAGCTACTCCCTTTTCACCGACAAGCGTTTCTAGTCCTTGAGGAAGCATTTCTAAATCTTTTTGGAAATAAGACAAGCGAATAGCAGTCTCAATATCTTGATCGGTTGCTTCTGGATGACCAAACAAAATGTTTTGTTTCACTGTTCGTGAGAATAACACATGATCCTGAGGGACATATCCAATCCAATTACGAACTTGGTCTTTTGTCTGCTCTTCAATCGGAATACCTGATAAAGACAATGAACCTTTTCCAGCAGGATACTCACGCAATAATTGCTTAATGAATGTTGTTTTCCCACTACCTGTCTTCCCAACGATACCAAGTGTTTGACCTTGTTCAATTTGAACATCGATATTCGCTAAATTGATGTTAGTAGAAGTCGGATATTGGAATTCAACTGATGAAAAACCAATCTGTCCTGGGCGTTCAAGTTTGACCGCTTTTATCGGATCTTTTACATCTTCTTCGTAATCAAGCGTTTCTTGAACTCGATCCAATGAAGCATTACCTCGTTGCATGACATTTATTAATTCACCAATCGCAAACATTGGCCAAATAATCATCCCAAGATAGACGTTAAACGATACTAAGTCTCCTAGTGTCATTTGTTGTTGTGAAACTAAGTAAGCTCCATAACCTAAACCAATCATATAACTAATACCCGTTAATACTTTGGTGATTGGATTAAACAATGCATCTATTTTTTCTACTTCCATATTTTTCGAATAAACGTCTTCAGTCATTTCATCGAATTGTTTTTCAGAGGCACGTTCTTGCACATATGCCCGAATCACTCGAACTCCAGCAATCGCTTCAAGTACACTGTCATTCATATCTCCAAATGCATCTTGTGCTTTCATATATTTCTCATGAATTCGTTTCCCAAGAATTTGCATAATAAGCGCCAAAATAGGCAACGGCAATAATGCGACTAATGTTAATTTCCAACTTACTAAAACACCCATTGTCACTAATATCGTTAACATATAAAGCGATGAGTCGATTAGCGTTAAAATACCAAAACCAGCTGTCGTTGAAACAGCTTTCAAATCATTGGTCGCACGAGCCATTAAATCTCCTGTGCGATTCTTTTCATAAAATGATGGTGTCATACGTAAAAAGTGTTTCATTAGACGACCACGTAGTTGTTTCTCAATGACATATGCGCCACCGAAAAGTTGATATTGCCATATAAAGTTACTTAAATAATTTACAATCGTAACTGCAATAAGAGCGAGTATAAAAGTTAGTAATAATTTAGAAGTTAATGTTTGTTGATAAATAGCATCAATGGATTCACCTAACAGCCATGGAGGTACAACCTCTAACACATTGGTAACCATTAATAAAGAAACTGCGATTGTATAACGTTTCCAATTTTCCGCAAAAAACCATTTTAATTTAAATAGTACTGTAAACATTTCATTTCCTACTTTCTGTTATAGGTGTAGCATCACTAGTCACCTTCTAGAGATTCCTTGAGTAAAATTTGTTTCTGTTGCCGATAGTTCATCGTCAGCACTCCCTTTTCATTTTTTATATCAACAGCTTTCACTGATAACACCAAAATTTGGTAATAAAAAAACACAAAAAAGCGCACGCCCCTGTTTCCAGATGCGTGCGCTCTTGAAAATAGGTACAGGTCCATACCTGTGCCATGTATGTGTTAAGTCAACGAGAAATAACAGGCAGGTACGGAAGAACTATGCAATTTGAACGAATATCCATTTTGTTAATCATCGGTCGTACCTCCTTTTCTCACATTTTATTTACTTATTTAGATTAGCATGTTGTTTTTTAAATTGTCAATACATTTTGAAATAAATGCTAATTCTTTGTTTAACAAAAGTTTAGACCCTAACCAGGAGGGTATTTAAAGAGTAACAAATCCTAAGGGATAAGGGAGAGATGAAAAAATGGAAGAGCATAAACATATTGAAGTAAAGCGAGAAGAAAAAACAGACAGTGGTTTAGTAGGTGCAACATTCATTAAGTACGCCGCTTATATCATTATTTTCTTTGGTATTCTATGGTTCTTAATATCTTACGTATTCCCGATGTTTAGTTAATAAGGAGTGATTTAGATGTTCCAGAAAATGATCGTTGGTTATGATGGTTCAGAAGGCAGCAGAGCCGCACTGGAAAAAGCAATTTCAGTTCTTCTACTTAATCAAAATGCCAAATTATTAATAGCTTATGTGAATGAAGACGTAGTAGGTGAGGAGATCGCCTATTCTGGTCAGCCTTTAGGTTCTGCACCTATCCTAGATGATATGACAACAATTCCACCCGTACCAAACGATCCTGAATCACCTAGACATTTCGCTCGAGATTACGCTGTTCAAATGTCAGAATCTATTCAAGCTCAATTGGATGAACATCAGGTAAGTGGCGATATTGTCGCAGTTGATGGACACCCTACTAGAGCATTAGCTGAATTAGCCGATCGAGAACAAGCAGATGTAATTATTGTAGGTAATAGTGGAAAATCAAGTTTTCAAAAATTCTTTGTCGGTTCAGTTAGTGAAAAACTTGTAAAAGAATCACCATGTTCAGTAATAGTAGTTAAATAATTGCCAATGCGTTTCTCTTACTACGAGGAACGCATTTTTATTTCGAATAAAATTAGGATTCCTCTATACTGAATAAAGCAGAATATGTTTATCCTGTTTAAATAAGAAGTGGATATAAATAAATTATAGCCGGATGTTAAAGGAGACATGTATCGATGAAAATAGCCGTTGTTTTAAGAAATGATTTACGTCTTCACGATCATCCTGCTATGCATCAAGCATCATTAGATGGTGATATTTTACCGGTTTATGTACTTGAGGAAAACTTGGGCTCAGCGTTTAAATATTGGACCCATGGTCACTTGAAGTCTTTACAATCTTCATTGCGCAAAATCGGTGGTGAATTATACGTCTCGAGTCATTCATTAAAAGAAACAATTGAATCACTTAGAGAGGACTTAAGAATTGATGCTGTCTATTATAACCGCTCATATCACCCCGATCAGCGAATCCGTGATGAGGCATTTGCACACGAATTAGATGAAAAAGGTATCTTGGTGAAAACGTTTGAGGGAACGATGCTTCTGCCACCGTGGAAAGCGGTAAAAGAAAATGGCGAGCCTTATAAAGTATTCACTCCCTTCTATAAGCAATTTCGAACAAAAACAGTGCCACAAGCCGTCCCAAAAGTGATGGAGGCTACCTTTATAGAAGTACCTCAAGATGTCACCAGTATTTCAGCAACAATCGATTCGTTGAAGTTAGTACCCTCACGTGACTGGACAAAAGGAATTGACGAAACTTGGTCTGTAGGTGAAGATGCGGCAATTGAGCAAGTGAAAACATTTATTGATGAAGATGTTGCAGCTTACAAACACTTGAGAGATTTCCCTTCAATTAATGGAACATCCCGAATTTCTCCTTATTTAGCAGTCGGTGCCCTCTCGGTTCGCAGTGTGTATCATTACTCGTTGAAAATGAAACCAGACGTAAGTGAAGCATTCATTCGTCAATTAGTATGGAGAGAATTTGCTTATCATATGATTGTTCATTATCCCCAAACGATGAGTAAACCACTTAATGAGAAATTCGAGAACTTTCCTTGGTTAAATAATGAAGATCATTATAGAAATTGGTGTCATGGTCAAACGGGTATCCCATTAATAGACGCAGGCATGCGTGAGTTGTGGTCAACCGGTTTTATGCATAATCGTGTTCGAATGAATGTAGCGAGTTATTTAACGAAGCACTTGCTCATTGATTTCACAAAAGGGATGGAATGGTTTTGGGATACGTTAATCGATAGTGATATCGCAAACAACGCGTTTGGGTGGCAATGGGCATCAGGTAGTGGTGCAGATGCAGCCCCTTATTTCCGGATTTTCAATCCTTATTTACAAAGTGAAAAATTCGATAATGAGGCAAACTATATTCGAAAATGGATTCCCGAGTTAAAAGGGCTTTCAAATAAAGACATTATTGAACCTGACCAAGCTTCATTAGAAGCGTTGGAAGAAGCAGGAGTTGTTTTAGGTGAAACATACCCGCTCCCTATCGTCACTCACAAAGCAGGCAGAACGCGCGCACTGCTAGCTTATGGCGAAATAAAAAATTCGAAGTCTGGTGAAAGCGAATAATTAACAGTCATTCGCTTTAGATTGTATACAAATAAAAAATGTTAATTTTCATTGCAGCGGACGCTTTCCGCGGGCAAGACTTCAGCCGCTTCCCTCGCGATGCTCAGTCCAGGGTCTTCAGTTCTTGCTGATACCGCTGGAGTCGCCTCCATTTCAATCAACCAAAAACATACAAACGTTTTTATACATCTTAAATTAGCATTCAAATCCTCTAACTGAGCGACCATTTATCAAAGCATCAGGAACAGCCAAGCGTAGCGGGAAGGGCTAATTGGGGCTGCACGCTTCGCTTTTCGCAGCCTTTACTGTTGGATCTACTTCTTTTTTGATTGTACTCTTTGAA